>JAQTLG010000001.1 GCA_028715025.1 Dehalococcoidia bacterium
CCGCTTCATTGCCTGGATTGTCTGCTTGTAGCCACCCCAAATAAACGTTGCCCCAATACATGTTGCAGCATCGAAAGCCCCCTCTTCGAATACGTAGTCATCCGCAGGAGAGCAAACGATTTCGATTCTGTCCGACAATCTTCTCCCGTCCAGCTTTTTCCTGGCCCGGTCGCAGAAATCTTTGGAAATATCTATACCAATACCAGTGATGCCGAATTCTTCAGCCCAGATAGCAAGGGGTTCGGCACAACCACAACCGAAGTCGATGACCCGGTTTCCTTTTTTCAGTTTGAGTAGCTTGCCTAATTTGATGATTTTTTCAGGAGTGGAAGGGTTTAGTATCTCCATATAGCGGTGGGAGATACTCATAAGGTCAAAAAATTCCATAATTCAAGCCTCCTTCAGGAAACAGTAATTTCATCAAGAAATGTATTGCGGGACTTGATTCTAATCTTGCGGCGAAAATGTGGTGATGACAGCCCCAAATTGTTTTACCAATTGGAAACATTATAGACATCCATTTGAACAGAAGCAAGTAGTTCTCTTTTAAACGAGGGGAAAAATGCCGAGAAACGCGAATGAATATCCAAAATTACAGACTATTTAATGTATATAAAAGCGAATGCGAGGTCAGTTATCACCGTAAAAATGCCCATGCAAAACATAGAAAGGTTCTATCAGTTGCACAGCACCACAATTTTGTAACTAAGGTGGTGGGCCATTCTGGATTCGAACCAGAGACCCCAGTCTTATCAGGACTGTGCTCTAACCAACTGAGCTAATGGCCCCTTGAGAAATGCAGACTAAAGTATATATTCTGCGTTGAATGAGTGTCAAGCGATCTGCGTTCAGTTACCGACGCCCGACAAAGACCTATTTTATCTTGTGGATCCAGCTGAATTTATCCGGATTCTCCCCGTACTGTATGCCGGTGATGGTGTCATACAGCTTCTGGGAGAGCTGTCCTGTCCGGCCTTTGTTTATCAGGATGGTTTTCTCTTTATGTGTGATCGACCCGATAGGGGATATGACCGCGGCGGTGCCCGTGCCGAAGGCCTCCTTCAGCTTGCCTTTCTCCCAGGCGTCTATCACCTCGTCCATCGATAGCTTGCGCTCGATCACCTTCATGCCCCAGTCCCTGGCCAGGTGGATGACGGAATCACGTGTCACGCCGGCCAGTATGGTGCCTCCCAGGTGGGGCGTGATCAGTTCGTCGCCTATATAGAAGAACACGTTCATGGTACCCACTTCCTCTATATAGTGCTTCTGCATACCGTCGAGCCACAGCACTTGCGTATATCCCTGTTTCTGCGCCTCGTGGGCGGCGTACAGGCTGGCGGCGTAGTTGCCCGGTGTCTTGGCAAAGCCGGTGCCGCCTTCGGCAGCGCGCGTATGCTCGATGGCCGTGATCAGCTTGACCGGGTTCATCCCTTCCTTGTAATAGGCGCCCACCGGCGACAGGATGATAAAGAACTTGTAAGTCTGTGAGACGTGGACACCCAGGTTGTTATCGGTGGCAAAGACGAACGGGCGGATATACAGCGAATAGCCTTTCTGCGTTGGTATCCACTGCTTTTCCATTTTAATCAGCTGGACCATGCCGTCCATGAAGGTCTTCTTATCGATCTCCGGTATGCACAGCCTGCGGCAGGAACGGTTGTAGCGCTCGATATGCTTGTCCGGCCTGAAAATGTGGATCGAGCCGTCTTTGGCGATGAATGCCTTCAATCCTTCGAAAACCGCCTGCGCGTAGTGCAGCGTGGTGAGCGAAGGCAGAATATGTACGTGGCCGAAAGGTTTTATCTTCGGTGCGCCCCATTTACCGCTCTTGTAGTCCATGGTCAGCATGTGGTCGCTGAATACATCGCCGAAGCCCAGCGCTGAGAAATCGACCTTGTGGATCCTGCTTTTTTTAGTCTTCCTGATCTCCATTTTCAACCGTCCTTTTATATGGGGAAGAGGGGACTCGAACCCCTACGCCTTGCGGCACATGATCCTAAGTCATGCTCGTCTGCCAGTTCCGACACTCCCCCCCGATGTCAGAATACTTTTATGTTAAGGCGAAGATGTGCTATTTGGGAGTCTGGATAATCTTGCCTGTGGTCTGGTCGATCTTGTATTCGGCAAGGGTGGGTGTGGTGTATATGTAGTTGTTTTCCACCAGCGCCTTTGTATCAGCAGGCAATTTGCCGGTATCCCCTATATAGGCAGACTCCGCCGATACCATTTTGCTGAACTCCAGCGACAGGGCGAGATTTTTGCCCGACCCGGCGTACTTGCCCACATTGGCAAGAACGACACTGGCAAGTATTCCCAGGATGGACACGGTAACCAGCAGCTCGATGAGTGTGAAACCTTTTTGATTGAACTTAATCATCGCAACCCCCCGGTATTTGTTTACGAGTAGTATCTGCAAGCGGTGCAATCGATTTACAGTCCGCGATAATGCTGTAATCTGCCCGCTTCTATTTTCATTCTGAGCCGCACAGGGCTCGAACCTGTAACCGGTTGATTAAGAGTCAACTGCTCTACCTGTTGAGCTAGCGGCCCAAGACGCACTATGTTATCACTCCATGTGTTTCCCGTCAAACGGTTTCGCTCTCAGCCGCGCTCAATTATTGCGGGTGTGCAATATATTACGTTCCTGTATATAATTCAAATCAGATGGGTGCGGATTTTTCGGTAATCGACCACACGGCGGATGTCGGCATCACGGCTTACGGCCGTGATTTAAAGGAGCTTTTTATCAATGCAGCAAAAGGAATGTTCAGCCTGATCATCGACCCTGACATGGTTGAGCCGGCTGTCAGAAAAAGTATTGAGGTCAGCGCGCCGGATCACGAAGCGCTGCTGGTAGGATGGCTTAACGAGCTTCTTTACCTGCTGGATACAGATCACCTCGTTTTTACCATGTTTGAAGTTGTTAAATTAACCGGCAGGGATTTACGTGCCAAATGTTACGGCGAAAAGCTGGATTTGCAGAGGCACCGGCTCAAGCGCGAGGTCAAGGCGGCCACCTATCACAACCTGGCCATCTCAAAATCGGAAAATATGTACTCAGCCCGTATAATATTCGATATCTAAAATAGAAGGAGATATGCATGAGCCCCTGGCAGGGAAAGCTTAACCGGATCGACGATTACCGCTGGGAGATACCGCCCGACTACAAGAGCGGCATGAAGGTGCCCGGCCTGGTATACGCCGACCGTGATATGTTGAACGTGATCAAAGAGGAACAATCGCTGGAGCAGGTGGCCAACGTGGCCTTTTTGCCCGGCATCGTGGGCTGCTCCATGGCCATGCCGGATATCCACTGGGGCTATGGCTTCCCCATCGGAGGCGTGGCTGCCACACGGGTGAGCAACGGCGTTATCTCACCGGGTGGGGTCGGCTACGATATCAACTGCGGCGTAAGGCTGCTGCGCACCGATCTCAACGAGAGTGAAGTAAAGCCCCGCATCAAGGAGCTGATCAACGACCTTTTCCGGAGCGTCCCATCGGGGTTGGGCTCGGAGGGCAAGATCAGGATCAGCGAAAAGGAGATAGACGAGGTACTGCGCCTGGGCGCAGCCTGGGCGGTAAAGAAAGGGTTCGGATTGCCGCAGGACCTGGAGGTCACGGAGGAGCAGGGCTGCATGCAGAACGCCGACCCGGACAAGGTCAGCGCCAGGGCCAAGAAACGCGGCGCACCGCAGCTCGGCACGCTGGGCTCCGGCAACCATTTCCTGGAAGTGCAGGTTGTGCGCGAGATATATGACCGGGAAGCCGCCCGCGCTATGGGCATTACGCATGTCGGCCAGGTGCTGCTGCTTATCCACACAGGTTCCCGTGGTCTTGGGCACCAGGTGTGTGGTGATTACCTGAGGATCATGGGAGATGCAGTGAGGAAATACGATATAGTGCTGCCCGACCGGCAGCTTGCCTGCGCTCCCGTGGAATCGCAGGAAGGGCGTGATTACCTGGCCGCCATGGCCTGCGCCGCCAACTACGCCTGGGCCAACCGCCTCTGCATTGCTCACTGGGCCAGGGAGTCGTTCGCCAGGGTCTTCAGGAAGAAGGCCGAAGATATGGGGCTGGATCAGGTCTACGATGTAGCGCACAACATCGCCAAGATCGAAGACCATGCAGTAGATAACAAGAAGACAAGGTTGTGCGTGCACCGCAAGGGCGCCACGCGCGCCTTCCCGGCAGGACAAAAAGGCATACCCGACAAATACAGCAGCATCGGGCAGCCGGTCCTGATTCCCGGCGATATGGGCAGGTGCTCCTTTGTGGCTGTTGGTACGGAAAGGGCCATGAGCGAGACGTTCGGTTCGACCTGCCACGGCGCGGGCAGGGTGCAGAGCCGGGGCGCCGCCAAGCGGAGCTCGCGAGGCATCGATATAGCGGCGGAGCTCGCCGGCAGGGGCATCTATGTTAAGGCCGACAGCATGGAATCGCTGGCGGAGGAAGCTTCATCCGCTTATAAAGATGTTACTGATGTTGTAGGGGTAACCAGCGGGGCCGGCATATCCAGAAAAGTGGCCATGGCAACTCCCATCGGCGTAATTAAAGGCTAGCGGAGAACACGTCTAAAATTATTTCCATATAGCGCCTCTATTTGTCTTAACACGCGCAATCGTGTAAAATGGGACAGAAATTTTTTGAAGAAGGAGTAATAGGTATGAAAATCAGTGATGTTGTGATTGTTGACTTTCTACGCTCCCCGTTTTCCAGGTCCCGCCCCAAAGAGCCCGTCAAGGACCTCCTCAATGAGTGGAGGATGGATGAGGTTTTGGGTATGCTCTGGAATGAAATGCTCAAAAGGAACAAGGTCGATCCCAAGGAGGTCGATGAAGCCATTACAGGCACAGCCAATCCTGCTAATGAAACCTTCACATTCGGCGGCAAATTCCCCCTGTTCTACGGCAAACTGCCGCTCGAGATCTCGGCCCAGCAGGTTGACCAGCAATGTGGTTCTGCCCTCGCGGGTCTCAGGGTCGGCGCCATGGCGATAGCTGCCGGGTTTGCAGATGTAGTGCTCTGCGGCGGCCAGGAGCATATGACCCACTGTCCAATGGGCAGCTCCATCGGCAGTGCAATGCCTATGAAGCTGATCAACGATCCCGAGTATAAATATATTGATTTACCGTTCTCCATGAACATGGGCTTCACGGCTCAGAAACTGCAGGAAATGATAGGTACCTCCAGGGAAGAGATGGACAAATTCGCCATGAGGTCCCACCAGCTGGCTGCCCAATCCAAGGAATGGCTCAAAGGCGAAATCATGCCCATCAAGATTCACCTTGAGGACGGCACAGAGAAAATGTATGACTACGACGCTGCCGTGAGGGGCGACACCACCTTGGAGGCGCTCGCCAGCCTGAAACCGGCATACAAGCCGGACGGCACGATCACAGCTGGCAATGCCTCTCCGCTAAATGCGGGCGCAACCGCCATGCTTATCATGTCCAGGGATAAAGCAAAGAAGCTGGGGCTCAAGCCGCTGGCCAGCTTCGTATCCTTCGGCATGGCCGGTGTTGATCCTACCATCATGGGCGCAGGACCGGTACCTTCGACAAAGAAGGCTCTTAAAGCTGCAGGATTGCAGGCGAAAGATATCGATTACTGGGAGATTAATGAAGCATTTGCGATTGTCTCACTGTATGCTATCAAAGAGTTTGGTCTGAAATGGGACCAGGTCAATGTCCATGGCGGCGCTATGGCAATCGGCCATCCGCTGGGCGCCAGCGGCATCAGGCTGGTTGGCACACTGGCCAGGATTCTTAGGGAAAAGAAAGGCAAATACGGCGTGGCCACCATGTGCGAAGGCGGCGGCCAAGGCGTGGCCTGCATCATCAAAGCCGAATAATTAAGGCACTTATAAGCAAACAGAAAGGGGTGGCTTTTGAAGCCACCCCTTTAATTTTATGTCTCAACAGACGCCTGCATTATTTCTTGCGCCGGGCTGACTTATTCACCCTGAGCAGGAAATACTCCATGCTGTCGTACAGAGCCAGCCAGCTGGCCTCAATAATATTGGTGGAACTACCCACCGTCCTCCATTTCACCTTGCCGTTGCTGGACTCGATAAAAACACGCACCTGGGAACCAGTGCCGCTGCTGCCCTCCAGGATGCGCACCTTGTAGTCTATGAGGTCGACTTTGGAAAGTCCGGGATAAAACTCGAGCAGGCCCTTGCGCAGGGCGAAGTCCAGCGCGTTCACCGGGCCGTTCCCTTCCGAGGCGGTGTGCATGATTTTGTTGTCCACCTTGACCTTGATGGTGGCTTCGGAGAGGAACTCAACCTTGCCTCCCTGTGCAGGCAGCCGGCGGTGCCGTTCCACTACAACCATGTAGTCCACCAGTTCGAAGGGGGGCTTGTACCCCTCCTGCGACCGGTGGATCAGCAGCTCGAAGGATGCGTCGGCATCTTCATACTGGAAGCCCAGGCTTTCCAACTCTTTGATCTGCTCCAGTATGCGGCGTGCTTCTTTGCCCGAAGGTTGGATGGGTATGCCAAGCTCTTTAGCCTTGAAAATAATATTGCTTTTGCCGGAGAGCTCGGAGATGACCACCTTGGGGCTGTTGCCTACGAGCTCGGGATCGATGTGCTGATAGCTCTCTTCCCACTTGGATAGAGCCGACACATGCAGCCCCGCTTTATGCAGGAAGGCGCTGAGGCCTACATAGGGCTGGTGTGAGCTCGGAGCGAGGTTGGCCACCTCCGCCACGAAGCGGGATGCGTCGGTCAGCTTGGCAAGCTGCCTGGCAGTGACGCATGCATAGCCCATCTTCAATTTGAGCGCGGGTATGATGGAACACAGGTTGGCGTTGCCGCAGCGTTCGCCGTAGCCGTTGATGGTACCTTCGACGTGCTGAGCCCCGTTCTCCACGGCGGCCAGCGAGACGGCCACGGCAAGCTCGCTGTCGTTATGTGCGTGTATCCCCAGCGGTTTGGATGTCTTCTTCCTGACCTGCTTCACAATATCGGCAACCTCTGCCGGCAATGTGCCGCCGTTGGTATCACAGAGCACCAGGCAGTCGACCCCGCCTTGCTGTGCCGCCAGCAACGTATCTATGGCGTAATCAGGATCTATCTTGAAGCCGTCGAAGAAGTGTTCGGCATCGTAAAATACAGTCAGTCCCCTGGACTTGAGGAACCCGACTGATTCGCGGATGATCTTGAGGTTGTTCGGCAGGGTGGTTTCCAGCACCTGCGTCACCTGGCGGGCTGAGCTTTTGCCCACGATATTGACCGCACGGGTGCCGGCCCTGACCAGGGCCTTGAGTCCTTCGTCTTTTTCAGCATCCGTATCGACACGCCGTGTGCTGCCGAAGGCCACCAGTACGGCGTTTTTCAGCTTCAAATTTTTGGCTTTCTCGAAAAACTCGGTGTCCTTGGGATTAGAGCCGGGCCAGCCGCCTTCGATATAGTTGATGCCGAGCTCATCCAGCTTCTGCGTAATTTTCAGCTTATCGGAGACAGTGAAAGAGATGCCCTCCTGCTGAGCCCCATCCCTCAGTGTAGTATCATAGAGGTCGATACGTTTAGCAGCCATGTTAACCTTCAATCCTCTTCTCTATCAGTTTTCCCATCTCGATGGTGCCGGCCTGCTTCATCCCATCGGACATGATGTCTTTAGTACGGTGGCCATCCTCGAGCACGTTCAGGACGGCGCTTTCCACTGCGGCAGCTTCCTTGCCGAGGCCGAAGGAATAGCGCAGCATCATGGCCGTGCTGAGTATGGTGGCGATGGGATTGGCCAGGTTTTGCCCTGCTATATCGGGGGCGCTGCCGTGGATGGGCTCGTATAATCCGAACGCCCGGGGGTTTTTGCCCTCGGGTATTCCGGCAAGGCTGGCCGAGGGCAGCATGCCCATGGAGCCGCTGAGCAGCGAAGCCTCGTCGGTAAGTATGTCGCCGAAGGTATTTTCGGTGACAATCACATCGAAATAAGCGGGATTCTGGATCAGCCTCATGGCGCAGGTGTCAACCAGCATATGGTCCAGCTTGACCTGTTCGTATTCCGCCGCAATCTCCTGGGCTATCTGCCTCCACAGGCGCGAGGACTCCAGCACGTTGGCCTTGTCCACCGAGGTCAGCTTTTTCCTGCGCTTTAAAGCCAGCTCGAAGCCGGTCCTTATAATGCGAGCGATCTCTTTTTCAGTGTAAACCATGGAATCGACAGCCCGTCTGGAGCCCGATTTGGTCTTCCATCTTCTTTTAGGCTTGCCGAAGTACAGACCGCCCGTCAGCTCACGCACCACGAGCAGGTCGACCCCCCTGACGATTTCAGCTTTCAACGAGGTTGAGTTTTCCATCAAGGGGAGCATCTTAACCGGCCTCAGGTTGGCAAAGAGGTCCAGTGCTTTTCTGATGGCCAGCAGCCCGTCTTCAGGCCTCACCTTCGCTTTAGGGTCATCCCATTTCGGCCCGCCGACCGCTCCCAGCAGCACTGCATTACACCTGCTGCACATCTGCAGTGTTTCACGGGTCAGGGCCTCCCCGTATTTATCTATGGAGATGCCGCCGATCAGGCCGAACTCGTATTTAAAGTCGTGGCCGAAGCGCCGGCCCACGGCATCAAGCGCCCGTATGGCCTCATTGACCACGTCAGGTCCGACACCGTCACCGGGTAAAACTGCAACATGGTATTTCAAATCAGCGCGCTCCTGAAGCTTTCTTTTTGGTGTGCTCCACCAGTCCGCCCTCGGCGATGATCTGCATCATAAACTCGGGGTAGGGTTTGGCGGTGAATGTTTTACCGCTGGAATGGTTGATGATCCTGCCCCCGGCCAGGTCGACTTCGACTGCGTCTCCTGCCTCTATGTTATCGGCCGCCTCTTCGCATTCCAGCAGGGGCAGGCCTGTATTGATGGCATTGCGGAAGAAAATGCGTGCGAAGCTCTTGGCAATCACGCATGAGATTCCCGACCCCTTCAGGGCCAGCGGCGCATGCTCCCGGGAAGAGCCGCAGCCGAAATTGGTGTCCGCTACCACGATATCTCCGGCCTGCACCCTTTTCACGAACTCTTCGTCGATATCCTCCATGCAGTGCTCGGCGAGCTCCGCAGCCTCATGCATATTCAGGTAGCGTGCCGGTATGATGGCATCGGTATCTATGTTGGTGCCGTATTTATGAACTTTTCCTTTTAGCGACATTTAAGCTAATTCCTCCGGGCCTGCAATCCTGCCCAGCACGGCGCTTGCCGCCGCCACGGCAGGATTGGCAAGGTAGATTTCTGACTTGACGTGCCCCATCCTTCCCACGAAGTTGCGGTTGGTGGTGGAGACGCATTTTTCTCCTGCTGCCAGTATCCCCATGTAACCTCCCAGGCAGGGGCCGCAGGTGGGCGTGCTGACAGCGGCGCCGGCTTTAATGAAGATTTCGATCAGACCTTCTTTCAAAGCGTCCAAGTACACCTTCTGCGATCCGGGTATGACGATGCACCTCAAGCCGGCGTTGACCTTTTTGCCTTTAATGACCCTCGCGGCCAGCCTGATATCGTCCAGCCTGCCATTGGTGCAACTGCCGATGACCACCTGGTCGATGGCTATATTGCCCACCTGGCTGATTGGCTTTGTATTCGATGGAAGGTGGGGGAAGGCCACCTGCGGCTCGATCTGAGATGCGTCATATTCAATTATGGAGGCGTATGCCGCATCGGGATCAGACCTGTACTCAATGTATTTGCGGCTGGTTCTGCCCTTGAGGTACGCCTTCGTTTTGGCATCGACTGCAAAGATGCCTGCTTTGCCGCCCGCCTCGATGGCCATATTCGACATTGTGAAGCGGTTGTCCATCGAGAGCGCCTCCATGGCATCACCGGTGAATTCCATCACCGAATACAGCGCTCCGTCCACGCCGATCCTGCCGATCGTATACAGGATGAAGTCCTTACCACCCACCCATTTGCCCGGCTTTCCGTGAAAGACGAACTTGATGGTGGGGGGGACTTTCATCCATATCTCGCCTGTGGCCATGGCGATGGCGATGTCGGTGGAGCCCATGCCGGTGGCAAAGGCGGCCAGTGCGCCGTAGGTGTCGGTATGCGAATCTGCGCCCACCACGACATCCCCTGGCACCACCAGGCCTTTCTCAGGCAGGATGACGTGTTCTATGCCCATCTCTCCTACTTCGAAGTAGATGATTTTGTGCTCGCGGGCGAACTCGCGCATCAGCTTGGCCTGCTGTGCCGACTGTATATCCTTGTTGGGGCAGAAATGGTCCGGCACCATGACTATTTTTTGGGGATCGAAGACCTTGCCCAGCCCCAGTTTATTGAACTCCTTGATGGCAATGGGCGCTGTGATATCATTGGACAGCACAAGGTCGGTCTTAACGTTGATAAACTCGCCGGGACTGACCCTGTCCTTGCCACAGTGAGCGGCGAGTATTTTTTCAGCTAATGTCAAGAAAGTTACTCCTCTTTTAAAGTATTATCCTTTAATCCTGGGAAGCACCGGGACTGACGACAGCAGCAGCCGCAGCAATGCTTCTACTTCAGGGCTCACGTAGCCTCCCGGGACGCGGTTTTGCGGGCGTTCAGCAACCTGTTAAGCGCATTCATGTAAGCCTTGGCGCTGGCGACGATGATATCGGTATCCACTCCCCGTCCCGAATATGTGACGCTATCGCTTTCAATCCTGATCAAGACCTCGCCCATAGCGTCGATGCCTTCTGTAATTGAGCTCACGGTAAACTCGGTCAGCACGTTGCGCACCCTTACAATGCGGTTGATGGCCTTGTATACGGCGTCCACAGGGCCGCTGCCCAGAGCGGCATCGGCGAATATTTCCTTGTTCGGCCCGATGAGCCTTACAGTTGCCGTGGGCATGCTGTGATTGCCGCAGGAGACGCCTACGTGGTCCAGATGATAGACTTCCGAGGCCGTTCGTATTTCCTCGCCGATAAGCGACTGGATATCACGGTCGGTTATTTTGCGTTTCTTATCCGCCAGGTCCTTGAACGCCTTGAAGGCGTGGTTGAGGGCTTCCTCATCGAGTGAGTAGCCCATCTCCGCCAGGCGTTCTTTGAAGGCATGCCTTCCACTGACCTTGCCCAGTACCAGCGCACTTGACGGCACGCCCACATCCCTGGGATTCATAATCTCGTAGGTGTTGGCTTTTTTGATAATGCCGTCCTGGTGTATGCCGGACTGGTGGCGGAAGGCGTTGGCACCCACAATGGCTTTATTCTGCTGAACCAGGAAGCCGGTCAGGTCGCTGACCATCTTGCTGGTTTTAAAAATCTGGGAGGTATCGACATTGGTCGTCACATGGTACAGGTCACTGCGGGTTTTGATCGCCATCACGATCTCTTCCATGGCGGCGTTGCCGGCGCGCTCACCGATACCGTTGATAGTGCATTCGATCTGCCTGGCGCCCTTACGAACGGCTTCCAGACTGTTGGCCACAGCCAGCCCCAGGTCGTTGTGACAGTGAACGCTGATCCTGGCTTTGGACATATTGGGCACGTTTTTAAAGATGCCTTCGATCAGTTTGCCGAACTCCGAGGGTATGGAGTAGCCGACGGTATCCGGGATATTGACGGAGATGGCTCCGGCGTCGATGACAGCCTCGACAATACGGTAGAGAAATTTGGGATCTGTCCGGGTGGCATCCATGGGCGAGAATTCGATGTTGGATGTATATTTCCGGGCGCGGGCGACCGCTTTCACCGCCATTTTCAGTATTTCGTCCTGGCTTTTTTTCAGCTGATGGGTAAGGTGCACGCCGGACGTGGAAAGGAAGATGTGTATCATACCCTTATTCGCTTTTTTAACAGCTTCCCATGCCCTGTCCACTGCCTCATCATTGGCGTGGCTCAGGGCGCAGATGGTGGAATTTCGGATCTCCTTGGATATGATGCGGACGGCGTCGAAGTCGCCCTGCGACGTAATGGGGAACCCTGCCTCGATGATATCCACACCCAGCTTTTCGAGCTGCCTGGCAATATCGAGCTTTTCCTGTACATTCAGGCTGGTTCCTGCCGCCTGCTCGCCGTCACGTAAAGTCGTATCGAAAATTAGTACCTTATCTGTTTTCATACCACTCCCACACACCGGCTTCAATAAGAAGCCGGCAGGTATTATTCTTTAATTTTGTTTATTGTTGGTTGTTACTTGAGCCACGGCATCATGCCGCGCAGCTTTTTACCCACGACCTCGATCTGGTGTTCAGCCTCCCTGCGTTTTAGAGCGTTATAGACAGGCCGGTTGGCCTGATTTTCGAGTATCCATTCCCTGGCGAAGCTGCCGTTTTGCACTTCCTCCAGTATTTCGCGCATTTCATCCTTCACCATGTCATTGATAACCTGCGGGCCGCGCGTGTAGTCGCCGTACTCGGCAGTATCGCTGACGGAATAGCGCATGAAGGCCATGCCGCCCCTGTGGATCAGGTCGACGATCAGTTTCATTTCATGCAGGCATTCGAAATAGGCGATCTCGGGCTGATAGCCCGCCTCGACCAGTGTTTCGAAGCCGGCTTTGATTAATGACGTTACGCCGCCGCAGAGCACAGCCTGTTCGCCGAAGAGGTCGGTCTCGGTCTCTTCCTTGAACGTGGTCTCGATGACCCCCGCCCTGGCGCAGCCGATGCCCCTGGCATAGGCCAGCGCCTGCTCCTTGGCTTTTCCGGAGGCGTCCTGGTGGACAGCGATGATCGCCGGCGGCCCCGATTTCTCGGTATAAAGCTGCCTGACCATGTGGCCGGGGCACTTGGGGGCGATCATGGTCACGTCTACGTACTCCGGCGGCACGATCTGGCCGTAGTGGATATTAAAGCCGTGGGCAAACATTAACGTTTTTCCCTTGGCAAGCTGGTCAGCGATGGACTCTTTATATACTTTCGCCTGAAGCTGGTCCGGTACCAGCATCACGATCACATCGGCTCTCTTTGCCACGTCGGCCGCGTCGGACACGTCGAAGCCGGCTTTTTTAGCCGCCCGGTGTCCCTCGGTGCCTTTGGCCTCGGCGACAATGACATTCAGGCCGCTGTCACGCAAATTTTGAGCATGGGCATGACCCTGGCTGCCGTAGCCGACAATACCAATGGTCTTGCCCTTGAGTAATGTAAGGTTTGCGTCTTTTTCATAATAGATCTTCATTATGATCCCTCCTGTAAAAAAATAGTGTTAAATTATGGTGTAGGCATTTTCAACGGAGCCTGAATGCACCTACCAGTTAGGCAGGTTTTCTTCTTCCTCTGTAAGCACGTGTTCCACGACGTGCCGCAGAGGCTTGCTTTCATCGATGGTAAGCGGACCCGCCCCTCCCCGGGGCAGAGCGATGGTACCCGTCCTCGACAATTCCCTGATGCCGAAACCCCTCAGCAGCTCGATAAACGTTTCAACCTTTTCCTGGTTGCCGACAGCGACTATGATCAGGGAATCGGGCGATACGTCGACGATATTGGCCCTGAAAATATCCACTATCTGTATGATCTCGCTACGGGTGGAGGCGCTGGCCTTGACCTTGATCATCGCCATCTCACGCTCAACCGGATTTTCATAGGTAATATCCGAGATCCGGATCACCTCGACGACGCGGTCGAGCTGCTTCCTGACCTGTTCAACCTTGGCGTCATCGCCTTCCAGGGTTATGGTCATGCGTGAAAGATGCGGAATCTCAATATGTCCCACAGCAATGCTTTCAATATTGAAGTTGCGCCTGCGCAGTGTGCTGGCTATGCGGTTCAGCACGCCGGGTTTGTCCTGAACCAGCGCTACTAATATATGTTTCCTGGTCAATTTGTGCTCTCCATATTGTTCACATCTCTATTTCTTTAAGCTGCCGGAAGGGCTGGGCATCTCCAAGAACTCAACCAGAGTTTTGCCCGGTGGAACGAAGGGATAAACGTTCTCCTCCGGCTCCACGACAAACTCGATGAGGAACGGCCCTTTATGTGCCATGGCTTTTTCAATGGCCGGGCGGACGTCTATTTTCTTGTTCACCTTGACGCCCTTGATGCCGTATGCTTCGGCGATCTTGACGAAGTCCGGATTGTAAAGCTGCGTGCCGAAATAACGCTTTTCGTAAATAAGCTCTTGCCACTGGCGCACCATGCCTAGCCAGCCGTTGTTCATTACCGCAATATTTATATCCAGGTTTTCCTGGACCATGGTAGCCAGCTCCTGCACCGTCATCTGGAAGCCGCCGTCGCCGCAGATGCACCATACCGTCTCGTGGGGAGCGCCGACCTTGGCCCCGATGGATGCCGGCAGGCCGAAGCCCATGGTGCCTAGGCCGCCCGAAGACACGAAGCTGTTGGGCTTGTCATAGAAGAAATACTGCCCGGCCCACATCTGGTGCTGTCCGACGTCAGTGACTATGATGGTATCTCCCTTGGTGACTTCATGTATCTGTCTGATAATATACTGCGGCAGCAGGCCTTCGTGGTCCCTGACTTCAGTTGCAGGGTGAATAGCCCTCCATTCGTCAAGCTGGGAGAGCCAGGACACATGTTCACGCTTGGTAATCTGCTTGTTCAATACCTGGAGCACGTTCTTAATGTCTCCCACTATGGGGACGTCCGCATTGAGGTTTTTCCCGATCTCGGCGGCGTCGATATCGATATGAATGATGCGTGCCTGTGGCGCAAACGCGCTGACCACGCCCGTAGCCCGGTCATCGAACCTCATGCCGATGGCGACAACAAGGTCGGAATGGTGTATGGCCTTATTGGCATATCCCATGCCGTGCATGCCGAGCCAGCCGTAGCTGAGAACATGTGATTCGGGGAAGCATCCGATGCCCAGGAAGGTCGTCACCACCGGTATCTGCGATTTCTCCGCCAGCTCTTTCAGTTCTGCAAACGCCCTGGACACATTTACACCGCGTCCGGCGATAATAACCGGTCGCTCAACGGTATTGATCAGGTCAGAAGCCTTTTTAATCTGAGCGGGATGGCCGAAAAGCTTGGGTTTGTAGCCCGGCAGGTCGACCTTTTCGGGGAAGACAAAATCAGTCTTGGTCTGTAAAACGTCCCTGGGTATATCCAGCAGCACCGGCCCCGGCCGGCCTGATTGGGCGACGTAAATGGCCTCCCGTATGTATTCCGCCAGCTCTGCCGCATCAAGAACAAGGTGGTTATACTTGGTTATGGGGATCGTGACGCCCGTTATATCCACTTCCTGGAAGGCATCCTTACCGATAAAAAAGGTAGGCACCTGTCCCGTGATGGCAAGCATGGGAGCCGAATCGAGATAGGCGTTGGCGATGCCGGTGACCAGGTTGGTGGCGCCGGGTCCTGATGTGGCCAGGCAAACTCCTATCTTTCCCGTCACCCTGGCATAGGCATCGGCAGCGTGAGCAGCGCCCTGCTCGTGGCGGACCAGGATATGCCTGAGCTCCGGGTATTTGGGAAACGTATCATACAGAGGCAGCAAAACACCGCCGGGGAAGCCGAAAACAACTTCCACGCCCTCTTTTAGCAGGCATTCACACAGTATCTCTGCACCGGTCTTCATCATTTCGTCCAGACTGCTCCCTATTATTCGAATATAGCGCCTTCGCTGGCCGGCCCCACGTTTTCAATATACCTTTTCAGGTAACCGCTCTTAATTTTGGATTTAAATGCAGGCACGGCCTTCAACCTGCGCTTTATCTCCGCCTCGCTTACCATTAGTTCGAGCTTACGAGCCGGTATATCAATGCTGATGATATCGCCGTTTTTCACTGCTGCTATGGGTCCGCGGTCGGCTGCCTCCGGCACGACATGGCCTATGGCAGCGCCAAGGGTACCGCCCGAGAAGCGCCCGTCTGTTATCAAAGCTACGGAGCTGCTGAGTCCCATACCGTCGAGCAGGGATGTCGGCGTAAGCATCTCTCTCATACCGGGTCCCCCGCGCGGCCCTTCATACCTGATGACCACTACATCTCCCTTCTTAATTTTACCACCCATGATACCCTTT
Source organism: Dehalococcoidia bacterium (assembly GCA_028715025.1). GTDB lineage: Bacteria > Chloroflexota > Dehalococcoidia > GIF9 > UBA5629 > CAIMUM01. Next base: position 15,897 of record JAQTLG010000001.1, read on the forward strand.
GTGGCCTCTTCTTCATTATTAAAGACCTTAGCCGGTCCCTTATGCTTCATCATATTGGGCGCAACTGCGCCGCTCTTGACCACAGCGCCGCCGGGCGCCAGGTTGCCGAACAGTATGGCTATGCCGCCGGTTTTGGAATAAGGTTTGGAGAAAGGCCGGATGACCTCGTGGTTCCTTACCCGGGCATTTCTATAGGTGCTCGAAAGTGGTTTCAGTGTAACGGTTGGGACCGTGCCGTTGAGCAGCCTGCTGATTTCGTGCATCACCGCCGGTATGCCGCCTGCCATGTCCAGGTCCTCTATGTGCACCTGGCTGGCAGGGCTGAGCTTGCACAGGTGCGGCACTTTGTCACTGATCTCATTGATCACGTTCAGGGGAAATTTGATACCCGCCTCGTGTGCAATAGCCTCGAAATGCAGTACGGAGTTGGAGCTGCCGCCCAGCGCCATATCTACGGCGAAGGCGTTGGCTATGGACTCCCTGGTGATAATATCCCTGGGCAGTACGTGTTCTTTAAAGAGCCGCATGATCTGCCTTCCGGCTTCGCCGGCCAGGTGCAGCCTTCTCGAGTCCACGGCCGGTATGGTGCCGTTGCCGGGAAGAGCCATGCCTACGGCCTCGGTGAGGCAGTTCATAGTATTGGCCGTGTACATTCCCGAGCAGCTTCCGCAACCCGGACAGGCGGCGATCTCTATCTCCTCCAGTTCCGCTTCGGTCATTTCCCCCTGGGCGACGCTTCCCACCGCGGTGAACACGGAGATCAAATCCACTACCCGGCATTCCCCGTTTTTATACAGACGTCCGGACAGCATGGGGCCACCGCTGATGAAGATGGAAGGTATGTTCAAACGCACCGCGGCCATCAACATGCCGGGTACTACTTTATCGCAGTTGGGTATGAATACCATGGCATCGAACTGGTGTGCCTCGGCCATGACCTCTACTGAATCTGCGATGAGCTCACGGCTGGGCAGGCTGAATTTCATGCCTTCATGGTTCATGGCAATGCCGTCGCAGACGCCGATGGTATTGAATTCAAATGGCACGCCTCCGGCCATTGAAACACCCGTTTTCACCGCATCGGCGATAGTATTCAGGTGCGTGTGGCCGGGGACGATCTCATTGAAGCTATTGGCGATGCCGATGAACGGCTTGTCAAAGTCCTGGCTGTGTACGCCCACAGCCCTCAATAGCGCCCTGTGCGGCGCCCTCTCTATACCTTGTTTGATGTTGTTGCTTTTCATGTGCCTGCACTTCCACTATAGTCTTGGTCAGGGGTAAAACCAGCCCTCTGGAAAAACAAAAACAGGTCTGAGTAAAGTAACACAGGTGCGTATTTGTTGTCAAGCTAAAACGACTCTGTTTCTCCAATTTTGTCAATCCTGCGCTGATGCCTGCCGCCTTCAAACTGGGTGGAGATAAAATTCCCTGTTATTTCAATTGCGGTTTTATCATCGAGAAAGTCCGTGCCCAGGCACAGTACGTTGGCATTGTTGTGCCTGCGTGCCCGTGAAGCCATCTCTGTATTGCAGCACAAAGCCGCGCGGATGCCTTTGAACTTGTTGGCGGCAATGGACATGCCGACGCCGGAGCCGCATACCAGGATTCCCATGTCACACTGCTTTTTGGTAATTGACCGGCACACGTGGGCAGCGAAATCCGGATAATCCGAAGATTCCTCACTATAGCAGCCGAAATCAGTGATTTCGTGCCCGGCCTGCTTCAGGTAATCGATAAGCTGATTCTTCAGCTTAAAGCCGCGGTGATCGCTTCCCAGTGCAACACGCATCTCTTTGAAAAACCTCCGCTATTTAACGTATAAATCCATGATGGCTTTTTCCGATATGATACCACGCCGCAGAATTCCTGGCGGCTCCACAGTGGTATCAACAATAGTAGACTCGGTCCCGCCGCGGCATTTACCTGCATCGATGATTAAATCAACGTTATTTCCGAGCTGGCTGCGCACCTCACCGGCCGTCAGTGTGGTCTCCCTGTCGTGCAGGTTGGCGCTGGTGCCCACAATCGGCCTGCCCAGCTCACTTACCAGTATCCGGGGCACGGCATGGTCGGGAAGGCGTATGCCTATTTTGTGGCTTCCTGCCAGGACCAGGCTTTCCAGGGCAGCCGATTTGCGCAAGATGATGGTCAGCCCGCCGGGCCAGAATCGTTCCATCAGCGCCCTGGCGAAGGGGCTGATTTCATCTGCCAGCAGGTCGACTTCCTTTATATCCGCAATCAGCACGGGCAGCGGCAGGCTGAGCGGCCGCCCCTTGATATTGAAGACCCTGCGTACGGCCTCATGCTCATAGATATCAGAGCCGAGCCCGTAGACTGTATCCGTCGGATAGGCCACCACTCCGCCGTTGCGCAGGATATCTACTGCCTGTGTTACCTGTTTGAGCAGCCGCGGAGGCAGATGTTCGAATGCGGGCTTTTTAGCTCGGGGCATACACAAATTTTACCTTAAATATAGGGAATATTTAAGGGGGGCGTGCTGTAGAACGCCGATTTTTCCTGTGATATACTTTGTCAATGGCGCACCACAACGAAAAAATAGACAGCCACCGCGTATCCACCAGCGACGACATCGAAGTCTCTACTTACCTTGAGATAGCCCGCGAATTACATGGAGAGCAGGCTGCGCCCAAGCCGGAGGAAGCGCCCCACGGCATCAAAGAAGCGGTGGCCATCATCGATTTCGGATCGCAATACAGCCACCTCATCGCCCGCCGCGTGCGCGAATGCAATGTTTACTGCGAGCTCTTCCCTTATGACACGCCCCTTAAAAAGATCATGGCCCTTCAACCCAAGGGATTCATTCTCTCGGGAGGGCCTGCCAGCGTCTACGATCAGGGAGCCCCGCTGACCCCGGTGGGCATCTATGAAAGCCGCCTTCCCGTGCTGGGCATCTGCTACGGCATGCAGGCCATAACACATCAGCTCGGCGGAGCGGTTGCGCCGGGAGTGCGGCGGGAATACGGCCAGGCGATCCTGCACGTCAGCGACGAAAGCTCCCAGCTCTTCAGCGGCCTGGCTGATTCGTTGACCGTATGGATGAGCCATGGCGACCAGGTAATGGATATGCCGCCGGGATTTAAGTCTGTGGCTTACACCGAGAACTCGCCGAATGCCGTCATCAGCAGCGGAGATAAGATTTTCGGCCTGCAGTTCCACCCGGAGGTGGCGCACACACCCGAAGGCAAGAACATCCTAAAAAATTTCCTTTACAGGGTATGCGGATGCCATGGGACGTGGACGCCCGGCAATTTTATCAGTGAAAGCATCGCGGCCATCAAGGAACAGGTGAAGGACGGGCGCGTGATCTGCGCGCTATCAGGAGGGGTTGATTCGGCGGTAGCCGCCAAGCTGGTACACGCTGCCATCGGCGACCAGCTAACCTGCATTTTTGTAAACAACGGGCTGCTGCGCCGCGAGGAGCCGGAGCGCGCCCTGGAAACCTTCCGTAAGAACCTGCATATGAACGTGGTTTACGTGGACGCCACCGACCTGTTCCTGGATCAGCTTAAGGAAGTCATTGACCCCGAATTGAAAAGGAAGCGCATCGGCCAGGAATTTATCAAGGTTTTTGAAAAGGAGGCCACCAAGCTGGGCAGGATAGATTTCTTGGCGCAGGGTACGCTGTATCCCGATGTGATTGAGAGCGCCACGCCGGAAACCAAGGCAGCGGCCAAGATCAAGACGCACCATAATGTAGGCGGGTTGCCTGCCAAAATGGCGCTTACGCTGATAGAGCCGCTGCGCTACCTGTTTAAGGATGAGGTGCGCGAGGTGGGCTTACAGCTCGGCTTACCGGAGGATATGGTGTGGCGGCAGCCCTTCCCCGGACCGGGACTTGCCATCCGCATCATCGGTGAAGTTACCCGGGAGAGGCTCGAGATATTGAGGGGCGCCGACTGGATCGTAATGGACGAGATCAAGAAAGCCAAGCTTTACAGGCAGATGTGGCAGACCTTCGCCATACTGACGGACGTGCGCAGTGTGGGTGTGATGGGTGATTTTCGCACTTACGGCTACCTGGTGGCCGTCAGGGCGGTAACCAGCCAGGACGCCATGACCGCCGACTGGGCGCGGCTGCCGTATAACCTCCTTGCTACTGTCTCGAACCGGATTGTCAACGAGGTGCCCGGCGTGAACCGGGTGGTCTACGATATCACCAGCAAGCCCCCTTCCACCATCGAGTGGGAATAGAGGCATCGATGAAACGGCAAGAGTGACGCGATTCACGAGCTCTTTACCGGGCTGCCAGCAATGATCTAAACTATAGCATACCGCACACCTGCTACCGGGATTTGCTTACTGCGGAATACGTTCTGAACAGGAGGTTGGAAGTTAAATGAAGAGGTATGGAACTTTTGTTGCCGAAGAGAGCAAAATGCTCTTGCAGAGCGTCAGGGATTTTGTGGACAGGGAGATCATGCCGGTCAGGATCAAGCTGGATGAGAGCCGTGAGGCATGTGAGGAGATTATGCGCAAGCTGGCCGCCATGGGCATGCAGAAATACGGCCTGTCCCCTAAATATGGCGGCCTCCCGATCGGCTCGATAGTGGAATACTGTGCTGTATGTGAGGAGATCGCGAGGGGCGACAGCGGTGTCGCTACGGAGATAACCTGCCCGGAATGGCTGTTTGGTCCGGCCATGCGCGCCCGCAACAAGGTGGTCATGGAGAAGCTGATGGTGCCTTTTTGCTCTGAAGAAAGGCACGTGGCCTGCTTTGCTTTGACGGAGCCGGAGGGCGGTTGCAATGGTGAGGACGGCACTCAACGCGGTAAGACGTTGCGGACGATAGCCAAGCGTGACGGCGATGAATGGGTCATTAATGGAGGCAAGCGCTGGCCCGGCGGCGCCAGCATAGCGGAGGTTTATGGCGTGCTGTGTACGACCGACCCCTCTCTGGGAGAAGAGGGTGTAGCGATGATATACGTTCCCAACGGTGTGCCCGGACTTACCTTCGGCAAACCTGAGAACAAGATGGGCATGAGGTACAGCGATGTTAACGCCGATATTTATTTCGATAATGTGCGTGTGCCTGTGCAATACCGTTGCTCTGGCCCGGGCGATGATTGGAAGCTTTTCCGCGCTGCATTATCCTTTGGGCGTCTGAGCTCTGCAGCCTTTGCGACGGGCCAGGCCCAGACCGTCCTTGAGATAGTCATCAATTACACGGGCACCCGATTCTACAAGGGAAAGGCAGTGAGAGAACACACCTTGCAGGCCGCCATGATCGCCGATATGGCCATTGCCGTCGAGAGCGCCAGGTACTATTACCTGAGTGTGGCTTCCATGTTCGATGACCGGAAGCAGTTCGGCGATCCGGGGGATTCATACCTTATGGGTAAGGCTAGCGGCGCCAAGGTCTATGCCTGTGACGTGGCGGAAATGGTCTGCAACCGGGGTATGGAGCTCATGGGCGCGTACGGCTACATCAAAGAGTTCAACGTGGAAAAATACCTTCGCGATTGCAAGATCCTTCAGCTATGGGAAGGCGGCGGCCAGCTGGGCAGGATCGAAGCAGCCGCGGGCTACTACGAGATAAATTAACCAGAAAGGCGGCCCATCCGCAAGCGCATAATCTTCGGCTTTGCAGTCAGGCCGCCGTCCGTTATTCGGCGGGTAGTAAATAAGGTTTTCAGTCGCGGTCAGGCGCGCTCTTTCTGTATTTTATCCAGAACGGCTTCCGCTTCGGCGATGGTACGGTCGATAACTTCCTGAACGCCGGGTATATCCTTGATGCCGCCCACATTCTGGCCAGCGAACAGGATGCCCTCGTCCACGTCGCCTTTTTCAATAGCCATCAGGTGACGCCTGGTCCCGGCCGCCTGCCGGGCAAGTACCCACAGAGGATGGCCCTCTTCCTGTCCCAGCATCTGGAAGCTCATGGCAATAAATTTGCCATATGAAAGCCCCATATAATCCTTGACCTCTTTGGCGCCCTTGAAGGCCTCAATCATGGGGAAGCCGCCCTTCATCATCCTGGATGCGGCTTTAGTCTTAAGCACCCTGCCGGGCATGCCGTCGAACGCTGTGCTGTAAAGCGTGTCCTGCTCGGAGGCGCCGATGACAAGCTGCTTATAAGCATCGTGCACCATGCTTTCTTTGGTTACCGTGAACCTGGTGCCCATGGATATTCCCTCGGCGCCGAGCGCCAGGGCAGCCGCCAGGCCCCTGCCGTCATAAAAGCCGCCTGCAGCAATGAGTGGAATCTTAACCTGACTTGCAACCACCGGGATAAGAACGAGCGAAGTAGCGACGTCGCCGTGGGCAGCCGCCTCATGACCGGTGACGACCAGGGCGTCGCAGCCCAACTGCTGGGCTTTGGCTCCATGCTTGGCTATTGCTATGGTGCCAACCACTTTGCCGCCGTAGGCGTGCACCTGGTCGATGAACCAGGGTTTGCCCAGCGAGTAATTGATTACAGGCACCTTCTCCTGGATGGCTGCCTCGATATTGTCCTTGGCATTGGGGCCGATCAGGATCTGATTAATCCCAAACGGTTTGTCCGTTAACTCCCTGACTTCCTTTACCAGCTTACGCACTTCCTCCGGGCCACAATGCGCGGTCGCCAGTATGCCCAGCCCCCCTGCATTACAGACGGCCGAAACCAGTGGTGGTGTAGTAATCCAGTTCATGCCGGCCAGCATGATGGGGTGCTTTATACCGAATAGCTCGGTCATGCGGGTTTTAAACATGAAGTATCCTCCTGTATGTGGTTTCGAAAAACCTATATATTTTACCAGCGGGGGGCCGATTATTCTATTTGCCCTTGAAATGCGATGTATATATTATAGGGACGGCGCTATCCTGTGATCGATATTGACAGGATTCATCCGGCAACATATACTAATAGGGCATGTTAAAAAACGATATGTACGGTTGATTAAAGTTTTTTATTGGTGTATACTCTGACGGCTTGGTGGAGTACACCAAGCCGTTTTGCTCTTTAAAAACAGAATAGTGATTGATGAATAATGGTGTCTTGTGTTCAGTTGACGATACAGCTGGACTGAAGGCCGGAAGGTCTTGTGTTCATGCTGTTGTAGGTCAAAGATACTAAGAGCACATGGTGGATGCCTTGGCGTTAGCTGCCGAAGACGGGCGCGGCTCGACTGCGAAAAGCCCCGGTGAGATGTCCAGCAATCTTAAGCCGGGGGTTCCCTAATGGGGCAACCCACCTGGTGTAATGCCAGGTACTCTATATGAGTGGATACCGGGTGAACTGAAACATCTTAGTAACCCGAGGAAAAGAAATCGAATGAGATTCCCGGAGTAGTGGCGAACGAAAGGGGAAGAGCCTAAACTCCGCCGGTTTAGTGGCCTTGAGGCCTATACCGACGGGGAGTTGCAAGGCGCAACTGACAGTGCTCAAGAGCTGTCGCAGAGTAAAAAACTTTTTACCTAGTCGAAGGTTCCTGGAAAGGGCAACCACAGAAGGTGAAAGTCCCGTAGATTAAAGGTAAAAAGCTCTGGTTGCGTTCTTAAGTACCACGGGACACGGGAAATCCTGTGGGAATCTGGGGTGACCACGCTCCAAGGCTAAATACAGCGAACGACCGATAGTGAACCAGTACCGTGAGGGAAAGGTGAAAAGCACCCCGCGAGGGGAGTGAAATAGAACCTGAAACCATGTGCTTACAAGCAGTCAGAGTCTGGATTTATCCGGATGATGGCGTGCCTATTGAAGAATGAGCCTGCGAGTTGATCTATGTGGCCTGGTTAAGTGATTTTAATTACGGAGCCGCAGCGAAAGCGAGTCTGAATAGGGCGAATTTGGTCGCATGGATCAGACACGAAACCGTGTGAGCTACCCATGGCCAGGGTGAAACCCAACTAAACTTGGGTGGAGGCCCGAACCCGTTAGCGTGGCAAAGCTTTGGGATGAGCTGTGGGTAGGGGTGAAATGCCAAACGAACTCGGAGATAGCTTGTTCTCCCCGAAATGTATTTAGGTACAGCCTCAGGTAAATAACTGACGGAGGTAGAGCACTGAATGAGCTAGGGGCCGTGAGGTTACCAAACTCAATCAAACTTCGAATGCCGTTAGTCTTATCCTGGGAGTGAGACTGCGCGGGCTAAGCTGCGTAGTCGAGAGGGAAACAGCCCAGATCATCAGCTAAGGTCCCTAAGAGCGAGCTAAGTGGTAAAGGAAGTGATGTCGCTAAAACAGCCAGGAGGTTGGCTCAGAAGCAGCCACCCTTTAAAGAGTGCGTAACAGCTCACTGGTCGAGTGATGTCGCGCCGATAATTCAACGGGGCTCAAGTTCGCCACCGAAGCTATGAATCGCGCAAGCGATGGTAGGGGAGCGTTGTTATAGCTGTGAAGCTGTGGCGTAAGCCATGGTGGAGCAATGACAAGCGAGTATGCAGGCATAAGTAGCGTAAAGGCGTGTGAAAAACACGTCCACCGTAAATCCAAGGTTTCCTACGCAAGGTTAATCCGCGTAGGGTTAGTCGGCCCTAAGCTTAACCCGAATGGGGTAGGCGATGGACAGCAGGTTAATACTCCTGCACTACCTGGATTTCGTTATCAGCAAAAGGGGGGACACAGTAGGATAGGTCGAGCGTGCCCATTGGACATGGCGCGTCTCCGATCTTAGGCGTGTTGAGGCAGGAAAATCCACCTTGACGTTAAGCTGAGGAGAGGGGGAAATTAAGGGGCAACCTGAGATGACCCGACTGAGTCCACACTGTCAAGAAAAACCTCGTTGCGAGAAATTCAGGTATCCGTACCGTAATCCGCCACTGGTAGATGGGGGTAAGTATCCCAAGGTGTTCGAGAGAACTCACGTTAAGGAACTCGGCAAATTAACCCCGTAACTTCGGAAGAAGGGGGCCCGCGTAACAGCGGGGGCACGGAACCGTCTCAAGCGACTGTATAACATAAACACAGGTCTCTGCCAAAGCGAAAGCGGAGGTATAGGGGATG
>JAQTLG010000002.1 GCA_028715025.1 Dehalococcoidia bacterium
GTCAAGGCCAGCAAGTTTTCAGGGGCTGCCAGGAGCAAAATCGAAGCGGCCGGTGGCAAGGTAGAGGAGATCTAGTATGCCGCAGACTCAGTCACGGCCCCGCCTGATCCAGGCGATGATCGATGCTTTTTCGCTGCCTGACCTCAGGCAGAAGCTTATTTTCACTCTGGCAATGCTGATCGTATTCAGGTTTATTGCCCATGTTCCTATACCCGGAGTGGACCTGGCTCAACTTCAAGACATTTTCGATCGCAATCAGCTGCTGGGCATGCTCGATCTTTTCAGCGGCGGGGCCATGAGATATTTCAGCATAGCTGCAATGGGCGTATACCCCTATATCACGTCATCAATTATAATGCAGCTTTTAGTGCCGGTTATACCTGCTTTGCGCCGGCTTTCGGAAGAAGGAGAATCCGGCAGGAACAGGATCAATCAGATAACCCACTGGCTGACGGTACCGCTGGCAGCGCTGCAGGGATTTGCCCAGCTTCAGCTTTTACGCAGCCAGGGCGGCGTACTTGCAGCCGGTCCACTGGAGACGGTGGCCATCGTGGCATCGCTTACCGCCGGTACTATGATATGTGTATGGCTGGGAGAATTAATAACCGAGAGGGGCATCGGCAACGGTGTCTCGATCATAATCTTCGGCGGAATCATCGCCGGACTGCCGGAACAGATAGGACGCGGCATGATAGCCAAGGATAACTGGGCGGGCGTCGGCGTATTTGTACTCCTGGCGCTGGCCACGGTAGTTTTAATCGTGATTTTCACAGAAGGACACCGCCGTATACCGGTGCAATATGCCCGCACGGCTTTTCGTGGCGGCAAGATGTACCGCCAGGCAGGATCAACCTACATTCCGCTGCGCGTTAATATGGCTGGCATGATTCCTTTGATCTTCGCCATGTCGCTCATGATTTTCCCCGGCACTATCGCCAGCTATTTCGCAGCGCCGGCGGGGCAGGACCCCAATTTTGCCAACACAATTATGGAATGGTTTAATCCCAGCACACCTGTGCCCATCGGCCTCTTCTACTGGGTATTGTACTTCGTGCTGGTCGTCGGTTTCACCTTTTTCTACACCATGGTTATATTTGAGCAGATGGACCTGGCTCGCACCCTGCAGCGTCAGGGAGGATTCATTCCTGGCGTTCGGCCGGGTAAACCCACGACGGACTATTTGAACGGCGTAACCAATCGTTTGACCTGGGGCGGCGCCCTTTTTCTGGCCATCGTGGCCATTATGCCGTTTTTCGCCAGTCAGATTACAAACGCATCGGTAATGACGCTTTCCAGCACAGCCATACTGATCGTAGTGGGCGTGGCGCTGGATACCATGAAGCAGATAGAGGCGCAGCTTACCATGCGGCGCTATGAAGGTTTCTTAAAGTAAGGAGGATTTGAAAATGTTCTTCATATTGCTTGGAGCGCCCGGGGCAGGGAAGGGTACCCAGGCAGATATTATAGTTAAAGAAATGTCGTTGCCACACGTTGCGTCGGGCGATCTTTTCCGGCACGCGCTGAAGAACGGGACCGATCTGGGAAAGCAGGCGGAATCGTACATGAAGGCCGGAAAACTGGTGCCTGACGAGATAACCATCAAGATGATCCTCGAAAGAATTGCAAAAGACGACTGCGAAAACGGTTGTGTATTTGACGGCTTCCCCCGCACGCTCGAACAGGCCAAGGCGCTGGATGTCGCACTGGAGAAGCAGGGCAAATCGATTGAAAGCGCCATATATATCGAGGTACCCGAAAGCGTACTGCTCGACAGGCTGACCGGACGCTGGGTATGCCGGACCTGCCAGTCCCCCTTCCATCAAAAGAACCAGCCGCCTAAGAAACCCGGTGTTTGTGATAAGTGCGAAGGTGAGCTTTACCAGAGGGCTGATGATAAGGAAGAGACCATCAAGGAGCGTCTGAAGGTTTATTTTGCCCAGACGATGCCGCTGCTTGATTACTATGATAAGAAGGGCAGGCTTTTCAGGTGCAATGGCAACCAGCACATAGGCGAGGTAGGCAAAGACATCGTCAAGTTCCTTAAAGGACTGAAGCAGAAGAAGTAAATGACCATTATCAAATCGGCCGAGGAGATCGCTGTAATGCGCGAGGCCGGCAGGATTGTAGCAATAGTGTTGCAGAGAATGAGCGAAGCAGTTAAAGCGGGCGTTAAAACGCGGCAGCTCAACGACCTGGCCGAAAAGGAATTAGGCAGGTGGAAAGGGGCCAAAGCTTCGTTTAAAGGCTACAACGGTTTTCCTGCCAGTATATGTGTGTCGGTAAACGATGAGATCGTTCACGGCATACCTGACGGCAGGGTACTTAAGGAAGGCGATATAATATCGCTGGATTTCGGGGTCATTTATAAAGGATTTCAGGGCGACGCCGCAGTTACCGTTGGTGTCGGCCAGGTCAGCCCTGAAGCAACCCGTCTGATTGAAGTTGCCCGGGCATCCCTGATGCAGGGGATAGCGGCAGCGCGCGAAGGCGGGACGCTGGGAGATATCGGGGCAGCCATTCAAACTTACGTGGAACAACGGAGTTACAACGTGGTCAGGGAATACTCGGGTCACGGAATCGGCAGGGATATGCATGAGGACCCGCTGGTGCCCAACTTCGGCAACAGAGGCGAGGGTCTCAAATTGAAAGAAGGCATGACACTTGCGCTTGAGCCGATGGTAAACGCAGGCGGTTGGAAGACACGGCAGAACGCTAACGGCTGGACGGTACATACCGCCGACCATAGCCTGTCGGCGCATTTTGAGCATACTATTGCTATCGGGAGCGGAGACGCCCAGATCTTAACCATACCGTAAGAACAGCATATGGATAAAAAAGAAGCAATCGAGGTCGAAGGAACTGTAATTGAATCATTGCCAAATGCTACTTTCAGGGTGGAGTTGGCCAACGGTCACAGGGTCCTTGCACATATATCGGGGAAAATGCGTCGACACTACATCAGGATATTGCCGGCGGACAAAGTACTGGTTGAGCTTTCACCTTACGATCTTACCAGGGGCAGGATTACCTACCGCTTCAAGTAAGACAGAGTGTATTGTTTTGACATAAAGTGAATAAAGGATTATAGTATTAAGCGGTTTTTTTTGGAAACGAGGATATATCGGAAATGAAGGTCAGAGCTTCAGTCAAGAAACGTTGTGAGAAGTGTAAAATAATCCGTCGCCGCGGCGTTGTGCGGGTGATTTGCGTGAACCCAAAACACAAGCAGCGTCAGGGATAGGCACAGGAGAAAATTAGAACATGGCTCGTATTGCAGGCGTAGACATTCCAAGGGAAAAGCAGGTGCTTTTCTCTATACAGTATATCCATGGTATCGGACCGAGCATCAGCAAAAAGATCTTGAAGACGCTGAAGATAGATCCGACCAAGAAGGTGAAAGACCTGACCGATGAGGAAGTCAGCCGCATACGTGAAAGGATAGACAAGGACTATAACGTAGAGGGTGAGCTTCGCAAAGAGGTCACCATGAATATCAAGCGGTTGGTAGAAATAGGCAGCCGCCGTGGTATAAGGCACAAGAGGAACCTGCCGGTGCGGGGGCAGAGGACGCGTACCAATGCGCGCACCAAACGTGGAGCCAAGAAGACCGTCGCCGGGCGCGGGCAGAAGCGCGGTGCGACCAAGAAGTAAAGGAGTAACCATCTGATATGCCGCAGAAAAAGAAGGTCAGGACAAGAAAACGTGAACGGAAGCTGATTCACGAAGGTAAAGCCTTTGTAACATCAACTTTTAACAATACTATCATTACGCTGACGGACACTAAAGGTGGTGTCATCTCGTGGGGCAGTTCTGGTACTGCTGGATTTAAAGGGTCCCGCAAGGGTACCCCATACGCAGCCCAGATGGCCGCGCAGGGAGCCGCCGCCAAGGCGAAGGAACATGGCCTGCGCCAGGTTGAGGTCTTTGTGCGCGGACCTGGCAGCGGGCGGGAAGCCGCTATACGGGCTATTCAAGCCTCGGGCATTGTGGTGTCCGGGATACGGGACGTAACGCCCGTGCCGCACAACGGATGCAGAGCCAGAAAGAGAAGGCGAGTATAAGAGATGGCGAGATATACAGAAGCTTATTGTCGTTTGTGCCGTCGTACGGGCACCAAGCTCATGCTGAAGGGGGAGAGGTGCTTTACGGAGAAATGTGCTCTCGAGCGCAGGGATACTCCTCCCGGCCCCCATGCATCGGGCAGGAAGCGCCGGCCCAAGGTATCGGAGCGCGGCCTTCAGCTAATGGAAAAGCAGAAAGCCAAGTATACATACGGCACGTTTGAGAGACAGTTCCACCGCTTTTTCCAGGAGGCATCGAGAGTGCAGGGAATTACAGGTGATAACCTTGTGACCTTGCTTGAAAGGCGGCTGGATAACGTCGTATTTCGTCTGGGATTTGCCGATTCCCGCAGCCAGGCCAGACAGATCGTGCGCCACGGGCATATCAAGCTCAACGGGCGCAGGACCGATATCCCTTCCTGCCTGGTTAAAACAGGTGACGTGATCGAGTGGCGCAAAGAGAGCACAAAGAGCGAGTACTACAAGACTCTGGTTGAAAAACTTGAGGATAAGGACGTGCCGGCGTGGCTGTCATTAGAAAAAGAAAATATGACAGGCCGGGTTGTATCACTGCCGGCCGCTGGTGAGATAAAAACGAATTTCAACGAGAAAGCGATCGTGGAATTCTATTCCCGATAGGAGGATTTTTGGTTCAATTAGCTTTGCCAAAAATTGAATGTACCGAATACCGTGAGAATTACGGCAAATTCGTTGCCGAGCCGCTGGAGAGAGGTTTTGGCGTAATACTGGGCAACAGCATCCGTCGCGTGCTCCTCAGTTCTCTGCGCGGCGCAGCCGTTACATCCGTTCTAATCGAGGGGATAACCCAGGAGTTCAGCACCATCCCTAATATGAAAGAGGATGTGACTGAATTTATGATGAATGTGCGTGACATACGCATCAAACTCCTCTCCAAGACCGCTGAAACAGGTAAAATGACGCTTAAAGTTAAGGGGAAGGCCGACCTGAAGGCCGGCGATATAGTGATAGAGAACCCGACCGATTTCGAAATTGTTAATCCCGGCCTCTACCTGGCAACCCTCGATTCCAGTGAAGCTAAAATGAATATTGAGTTCACGGTTAAGGCAGGCAAGGGATACCAGCCGGCGGGTATGGGTGACAGTGTGGGCATTATAGTCACCAGCGAAGGAACGAGTAAGGAGATATCTATTGACGCGGTATTCTCCCCTGTTACACGTGCCAATTACTCTGTTGAGAGCAGCGGCCCGGGCCAGGGAGCGGGTAAAGAAAGACTGACAATGGAGATCTGGACCGACAATACGGTAGATCCGATCGAAGCCCTCTCCGAAAGCGTGGCTGTGCTGATCGAACAGTTTAATTGTTTCACAGGCCTGGCCAGGACGATTGCGGATAAAGAAGAAAATGAAGCCTGGCAGAAATCGATACCCGCGGATGTTTACAATATGCCGTTGGAGAAGTTAAACCTGTCGACGCATACATACAACAGCCTGCGACGGGGAGGCATAACCATGACCGGCCAGCTACTGGAGAAGGGCCTGGATGGCCTGATGTCGCTGGGTGGATTCGGCGTTAAATCGAGGGAGGAAGTAGAGGTCGTATTAAAGGATCTGGGAGTTGAGTCGTCAGGCGCCCCTATTGAAAAAGATAAAAAGAAGAAGCGCACAAAGAACGCTGACACTGAAGGTGACAACGAATGAGACACAGGTTATCAGGGAAAAAACTGGGCAGACCGATAGCGCACCGCTGGTCTTTATACCGCAACCTTGTTACGGATCTGCTTAACCATGGCAAGATAACTACAACGCTGCCCAAGGCCAAGGAAGCCAGGGGGCTGGCTGATAAAATGATTACCCTGGGCAAAGAGGGAAGCCTGGCCTCGAGAAGGCGGGCGTTGGCCTTTATCTACGACGAGCAGGTAGTTGAAAAAGTATTTACCGAGTACGCACCGAGGTACAAATCGCGCCCCGGCGGCTATACACGTGTTTTAAAGCTGGGATCACGCGAAGGTGACCGGGCGCCTATGGCGCTTATAGAGATGGTGGAGTAAGATTCACTTTCGCGGTGGAGATCTTTAACAAGTTAAGAAAAATTGTTCTAGTGGTCGAATATAACGGCGGACGTTATTTCGGCTTCCAGTGGCAGAAGGCTCAGCCTACTATACAGGATGAGATTGAGAAGGCTATACTCAAGCTGACGGGCGAGGAGCGGCGTGTCATTGCTGCCTGCAGGACTGATACAGGAGTCCATGCCAAAGGCCAGGTGGTTAGCTTCAGGACTGGCTCGGCATTGCCTGCGAAAGTGTTCGTCAGCGGATTAAACCATTATCTGCCACGGGATATCTCGGTCCTCATGGCCGGCGTAGTTACAGCCAGGTTCAATGTTATGAAAGATGCCATCAGCCGTGAGTACAGATATTTGATATTGAACAGGAGATCGCGGGCATCCCTGGGGAATGATATTTATTACCACGTAGCAGCAGAGCTGGACACCGGTCGGATGGACCTAGCCAGCAAATTGCTCATAGGCGAGCGTGATTTCGCTTCTTTTGTTACGGAGTGGGACAGGGAAGAGAGCACGGTACGAACTATTTACGATGCGGGAGTTTCGCGTGAGGGCGATTTAATAGCTTTCAGCGTTAGAGCCAAGTCGTTCTTAACGCACCAGGTGCGCAATATGGTGGGCACACTGGTAAGGGTTGGGACAGGGAAAATTGGAGTAGAGGAATTTAAAGATATATTGGAGATGAAAAGATTGAGCCTGGCCGGGCCCACAGCGCCGGCGCATGGACTTTGTCTGATAAAAGTTATTTACGCGGATAATTCGGAGTTTAAATATGAAAACCTATGCACCTAAAGCAAGTGAGATCGAAAGGAAATGGCACCTGGTTGACGCCAACGGCCAGACCCTGGGCAGGATGTGTTCGCAGGTAGCCAAACTGCTTATCGGAAAGCATAAGGCCATGTTCGCCAATAATATGGATACAGGCGATTTCGTGGTAGTAATCAATGCTGAAAAGATAAGGGTAACGGGGAAGAAACTCTCAGATAAATCATACCACCGGGTTTCCGGGTACCCGGGCGGCATAAGGTCGGTGACGCTCGGCGAGATGCTGCAGAAGCATCCCGAACGAGTTATCGAGCATGCTGTTAAGGGCATGCTGCCCAACAGCACGCTGGGCAGGGCCATGTATAAAAAATTGAAGGTATATGCCGGTGATAAACATCCCCACCAGGCGCAGCTGGCCGGCATAAAAGAATCTGACAAAGGGAGCACCCGCAAATGAGTACAGCAACATATCATCGTGGAACGGGCAGAAGAAAGTGCGCAATAGCGCAGGTTAGAGTGTCTTCCGGATCGGGCAATATTGTAATCAACGGCAAACCGTATCAGGAGCTTTTCACTCTGGTTGACCACAGGCGCATGATAGAGATGCCGTTTACTGTCACCGACACGGTCGGAAAATACAATGTCGAGATAAAGGTAACCGGCGGCGGCATGACAGGCCAGGCGGGCGCCATCAAACACGGAATAGCCCGTGCCCTGGTTAGCCTAAATGAAAGTTACAAGAGCCCGTTACGACAGCATGGCCTGCTGACCCGTGATCCTCGTATCAAAGAACGGAAGAAATACGGTCTGAAACGAGCCCGCAAGGCGCCGCAGTACACCAAGCGTTAAAGCAGCGACACAACGACAACAAATAAGGGCCCGCTTCAATTGAAGCGGGCCCTTATTATTAGCGGGATGGAATATGGCGCACCATCCTGGTGCAATTAAAGGCTAAATTACAGATTGAGCCAACTTGAGTTGACGGGTGCTTGCCTCCGTTATTTTGCGGAAATGGAAGCCGTAGATGGCCATGGATATTGATAGAGAGAACGAACGCGGGCGTTTAAACGCTGTCCAGAACATGAGGTCCCAAAAATGCCAGCGTTCCTTGCCCTGAACTCCCAGCACCCAGAGCGACTTGAAAAACGCCCCGATATTCTGCGATTTCATAATCGAGATCTTCTGCCGTTTGGGCCGGTACTCTCGCAGGAATGTCTTTACCCTTGCGTAGTACTGGTTGGGCGCATAGATCGTATTGATTATTCTACGGTAGCCGTCCATCAGTTTGTTAACGTTCATCTTCGGCACGAAGTTGATGGAGATGTCGGTGTTGTTGCCCGAGAAGCTGCTGCCCGTGAGGCGGTTCTCTCTCTCAAGGCGCTTATGCAGGCGCGTGCCGCTGGGAGCATTCAAGAGGCCTACCATAGCCGTCACCACACCGCTGTTCTGCACGAAATTGATAACGTCCTGGAAAATCGACAGCGGATCGCTGTCGAATCCCACGATGAACCCTCCCTGCACCTCCAGGCCGGCGCGCTGAAGCTTCTTTACCGCAGCGATCAGGTCACGGCTCGAGTTCTGTGATTTGCCGCATTCAGTCAGACTCTGCTTATTGGGGGATTCGATTCCGATGAATACCATGTTGAAATTAGCTCTTGTCATCAGCCCAGTTAGTTCGTTGTCATCGGCCAGGTTGATGGATGTCTGCGTGTGGAAGGAAAAGGGGAAGTGCATCTTCTGTGACCACTCGATTATGGCCGGCAGCATCTCAGCTTTCAGCTTCTTCTTATTACCGATGAAATTATCATCCACGATAAAGACGCTGTCCCGCCAGCCGGTGGCATGAAGCGCTTCCAGCTCCCTGATCATCTGTTCGCGACCCTTGGTGCGCGGCATGTGACCGTTGAGCACCACGATATCGCAGAACTCGCAGTCATAGGGGCAGCCACGGGAATACTGGACAACCATTGATGAGTACTTCTTTTTCTGGACCAGATCCCAGCGCGGTATGGGTGTGATATTGATATCAGGCCTGACCTTGGAAGAATACAACCTTTGCAGGCAGCCCTTTTCTAGGTCTGAGAGGAAGGGGGGCAGGGTGACTTCAGCCTCGTCCAGCACGAAATGGTCCACGCAGGAGAATTCCTCGTGCTGCGTGGTGAATAGCGGTCCTCCGGCCACCACGGTCGCGCCCATCTTCTTGCAGCGCTTGATAACGGCCTTAGCAGAATCCTTCTGCACAACCATGGCGCTGATAAAAACCATATCAGCCCACTTGATGTCCTTATCGCTCAATCGCCCCGTGTTCATATCCACCAGTTTCAGTTCCCATTCGGTGGGGAGCATAGCCGCCACGGTCAGCAGGCCGAGAGGCGGGAAGGCCGCCTTCTTGGAGACGAATTTGAGAGCGTGTTTGAAGCCCCAGAAAGTATCGGGATATTCAGGATAGAGTAATAGTATCTTCTTATTTATGCGCATCACTAAGTATGACCCTCCCAGGTCATTTAAGCAAAGTATACTTGCATTATCGGGACAAAGATATAGGTATCCGCACCTATTCGGGGAGCTATTATTCCTCGGCCAGCCTCTTCTTCAGCAGGTCTATCTCCGGGACCGGGCTGGGATCAATGCCGTTAAGCATCGCCAGGTAGTAGCTGACCCAATCTCCCAGCAGCACGAGGCTCATAACGTGCTTTAGATCATTGCCCCCGTGGCTGTCAACATACTGATGGGGGATGCCGCGCTGATCTAAAAGCTCTCCAGTAATCTTATATCGGATCAGCGTGCGCGGATGCAGGGACTGGCAGCGCAGGAAAATGACGTACAGGCGGTCGGCCATGTCAGCCGGAAATTGATAGCCCAGTACTGCATTATGATTGAGCTCGGGTAGAGTCTCGAAAAAGGCCCACTGCTTGCTGTTCTCGTTGATCTGGGTCTTCCACCTGCGGGCGACATCGGTAAGTATGCCGGCGCCATAAGCTATAGCAATTTTCCCATAGAGCCTGGCGGCCAGCATCTTGGCCTGGTTATGCTCAGACGGGCTGTCTTCCTGCCAGCTTGCCTCAAGTGTTTCCAGAGCCTTGACCATGCCATCCACATCCGCCGCTTTGGTGCTTGTAAAGCCCAAGCTTTGCATTATGGCCAGCAGGGGTAGGAAACCATACCCCAGTGCTGCGCGGGGTGGAGAAGCGTGTTCTATGATGAAAACAGGCACTTTGTTTTCGTGCGCCAGTTCAGTCAGCCTGCCGCCCGTTGATATAACAAGTTTCTTGCAGCCAGCTTTAAGTGCCTGTGTGAATCCTGAGATAGTTTCCTCCGTGTTACCGGAATAGCTCGCCCCGATCACAAGTGTCCTTTCATCGACGCACGCGGGAAGATCATAATCGCGGTGCACCAGCACGAGCGGGCGGCTTAGGTTAGCAGTAAGCCCCCTGAGCAGGTCCCCGCCGATGGCCGAGCCACCCATACCCAGTATTACCACCTTATCGACATCAGAGTAGCCGGAAGGCAGCTTAAATCTACAGGCCTTGTCCCAGGCCTGCCGGCACTGCTCGGGGAGGCCGCGTATCTGCGCCCCCATACCGGATTTATCCAGGGAAGCATAGATGGAAATGTCATCCAGGTTTATCATAGCTCATACCCCCACCATCTCCTGGCCATACAGAATCAATCTTTGAACCTCATCCATGGAACTACACTCGGCGTATATACGCACCAGCGGCTCGGTGCCGGAGAAGCGTACCAGCAACCAGGAGCCGTCCTCCAGTTTATAGCGGAATCCATCCCTGGTATCCAGCTTGACAACCTTCTGGCCTGCTATCTTTGAGACGGATGCTGCCGATAATTTCAGTAGCAGCTGCTGCTTTATTTCGTTGGTAGTGTGTATGTCCAGCCTGTCGTAGTAATGCGGACCGACCTTTTTGAACAGATTGGCCAGCAACTGAGAGGGCGACTTTCCCGTCCGGACGATGTAGTCGATGAAATAGAGGCCGGCCAGTATGCCGTCTCTCTCCGGTATATGCCCGCGAAAACCGTAGCCTCCGCTCTCCTCGCCGCCCAGCAGGGCCTTTTCCCTCATCATCACAGGCGCAACATATTTAAATCCGACGAGCTCCTCGAAGACGGGCACGTCATACATCTCTCCGATAGTAAAAAGCATGTCGGTGGAAGTCAGCGTCTTGACCAGCGGGCCGCGCTCTTTTCGCACATCCAGTAAATACATGGCAAGCAGCGCGAATACCTCCTGCGTGGTCATAAAACGGCCATTCTCGTCTATGATGCCGATACGGTCGGCGTCCCCGTCCGTGGCGAACCCGATCGCCGCATTGTCCCTGATGACCTGTCTGGCGAGCTTGCTCAGGTTTTTGCTGATCGGCTCCGGCTGTATGCCCGGGAAAAGGGGATTGCGTATCCGGTTGATCTCGTGTACCTCTATCTGTCCCCCGTCCAGCAGGCTCCTGAAATATCCGATGCCGGCGCCGAACATTGAATCTACGACGATCTTCAGCTTGTTTTTCTTAAGCGCCTCGATGTTTATCAGGCGGTTGAGTTGCCTCTCATAAGCATGATAAGGGTCGTGATAGGTGACAAGCTTCTTCTTAAAAGCTTCTGCGAGGTCAAGTCGCTTGACTGTCCCTTTATCGACAGCAATGTTGGCGGATTTCTCGATTTGCGAAATAATCTCGGTAGGCGCGCTGGAGCCGCTGGCAACCTTGTACTTGAAACCGTTGTAGTTGCCCGGATTATGGCTGGCTGTAATCATGATGGCGCCGTCGGCCTTGAGGGCCGTAACGGTGAAACTGGTGACTGGTGTGGGGGCTGGCCTGGGCAAAAGAAAAACCTTGATGCCGTTCCCGGCCAGCACCTCGGCTGACGCAGCTGCAAAGTCCTCCGAGCTGAAGCGGGTATCGTAACCTATAACGATACTGTTCTTGGCCGTGCCTGTGCTGTTTATGAAATCTGCAACGCCCTGAGCACAGGCGCGCACGTTATCAAAGGTGAAATCTTCGGCAATGACGGCCCGCCAGCCGTCGGTGCCGAACTTGATCCTCGGTGCCATAATCTATATCCCCGCCTCAGCCTTTAAAATCCTGGCTTTATCCGTCTTCTCCCAGGGAAACTTCACATCGGTGCGGCCGAAATGACCATAGGATGCAGTGGCTCGATAGATGGGCCTGCGCAGATCGAAGTACCTGATAATGGCTTCGGGCCGCATGTCGAAATGTTTATGGATGAATTTGAGTATGGCCGCATCGGCGATTTTACCGGTGCCGAAGGTCTCAATGGACACCGACAGGGGATGCGCCACACCGATGGAATAGGCTACCTGCAATTCCAGCCTGTCGGCCAGCCCGGCAGCCACACAGTTTTTAGCGATATAACGCGCCATGTAGGTGGCAGAACGGTCAACCTTGGTGGGGTCCTTGCCCGAAAATGCACCGCCTCCGTGGCGGGCATAGCCGCCGTAGGTATCCACCAGAAGCTTGCGTCCGGTGAAACCGGTATCGGAAACAGGCCCGCCCACCTCGAAACGTCCTGCGCTGTTAACATATATCTTGGTGTTTTTGTCCATCATGTCTGCAGGTATGATCGGCTTGATCACTTTCTGGATGATATCGCGGCGGATGGTATCGTTAGACGGTTCAGGATCGTGGTGGGCGCCGATGACCACTGCCTCGATCCTTTTGGGTTTGCCATAGCTGTATTCCACCGTCACCTGTGACTTGCCATCCGGCCGAAGGTAGGGGATTATGTTCTTTTTACGCGCTTCAGCTAGGCGCTGGGTAAGCTTGTGCGCCAGCGCGATCGGCAAAGGCATTAGCTCTGCCGTCTCATTGCAGGCATAGCCGAACATCATTCCCTGGTCTCCGGCACCGGTCAGGTCGAGCTCGTCTATTTTCTTATCGCCTGCCCTCGCCTCCAGCGCCTTGCTTACGCCGGCGTTGATATTAGGCGACTGCTTCTTGATGGATACTATGGTGGCAAGGCTCTGGTAATCGAACTGGAACTCGGGTTTGGTGTACCCTATTTCCTTTACAATTCGTCTCACTACATCAGGTATCTCGACATAAGTCTTAGTCGTTATCTCGCCCAGCACGATTACCAGGCCGATAGTAACTGCCACTTCGCAGGCCACACGTGACTTGGGGTCATGCTCGATCATGGCATCGAGTATACCGTCGGCGACCTGGTCGCAAAGCTTATCGGGATGCCCTTCGGTGACCGATTCAGACGTAAAGAAATACTTGGGTGATCTCATGAAAGTGTTTTTCATCGTTGCTCCTTGTGATGTTAAGTCCCCTCTTCCCAGCTCTCCAGGTATTTTTGCTGCTCACGCGTGCGCTTATCAATTGCAATATCCATTGATTTCAGCTTCAGCCGGCCGACCTCGTTATCGATCTCCAGCGGGACCGGGTATACATCCGGTTTCAACCGGCCCTTGTTCTTTATCAGGTATTCAAGTCCCAGCGCCTGGTTGGCAAAGCTCATGTCCATGACGCTGGCGGGATGGCCTTCGGCCGCAGCCAGGTTGATCAGCCGCCCTTCGCCCAGCAAATGAATGCGCCTGCCGTCAGGTAGTTTGTATTCGTCCACAAACTGCCTGGTGCGCCTGACTTTGGCTGCCATTTTTTTTAGGGCAGGTATATTGATCTCCACGTTGAAGTGGC
Organism: Dehalococcoidia bacterium; assembly: GCA_028715025.1. Taxonomy (GTDB): domain Bacteria; phylum Chloroflexota; class Dehalococcoidia; order GIF9; family UBA5629; genus CAIMUM01. The sequence goes on from JAQTLG010000002.1 coordinate 13,538, forward strand.
CGCTATTGGCAAGGATTGCGCCATCCTTCATTCCTGCAAAGTGTGACCTGTCGAGTACATGTCGATTGCCCGTCAGTGTGATGAAGACGTCACCCAGGGCGGTGGCGTCCAGTATGGGCATAACCTGGAAGCCATCCATAGCTGCTTCCAGCGCGCTGATGGGATCTATCTCGCAAACAATAACACGGGCACCCATCCCTTGAGCACGATGCGCCACGCCGCGGCCGCAGAATCCGTATCCCACTACCACCACAATTTTGCCGGCCCAGAGTATGTTAGTGGCCCTGGTGATGCCGTCTACCGTGCTCTGCCCTGTTCCATAGTGGTTATCAAAGAAGTGTTTGGTCTTGGCATCGTTGACGGCGATGACGGGGTATTTTAGCTTTTTAGCTCTGGCCATATTCTTCAGGCGGATTACTCCGGTGGTCGTCTCCTCGGTGCCTCCTATGACGTTCTTCAACAGTCCCGTCCTTTCCTGGTGTATGGTGCTTACCAGGTCTGCGCCGTCATCGATCGTCAATTGCGGCTTATGATCGAGGGCCGCCATGATGTGTTTATAATAAGTTTTATTGTCTTCCCCCTTGATGCAGAACACGGGGAAACCGGACTTGACCAGCGCAGCCGCTACGTCGTCCTGCGTGCTGAGGGGATTTGAGGCGCACAATACCAGGTCGGCACCGCCAGCCTTGAGCGCATATGCCAGATTGGCCGTCTCGGTGGTGATATGCAGGCAGCCTGAAATACGGACGCCCTTAAAGGGTTTCTGCCTGGAGAAGTGTTCTTGAATTAGTTTTAGGACCGGCATTTGATTCGCTGCCCACTCGATGCGTAGCTTGCCTTCGGCCGCCAGCTTGATGTCTTTGATATCATATTTCATAAAGCATTAATCCTTTGCAAAAGCGATGCAATAATATTACCTGATGAACTCTCTGTGTCAAGTATCATGTGCTCGTCCGGCGATAGTTCGGTCACCGGATCATATTCTCTTTTTATATCTGCAAATATTTCCCAGCGCCCATCCGAAACTGATCCGGCCTTACTCCTTTCCTCCAGTCGCTGTCTGATGGTCTCATCCGGGGCGACGCACTCCACTGTCAGGAAGGCTGCGCCGTGTTTAACAGCAATCCGTTGGGCTGACCGGCGGTCGGAGCGCTTCATGAAGGAGGCGTCCAGCACTACGGTGCGACCTTTTTCAAGTTGTTCACCCGCCCTGCGGAAAAGCTCAGTATAGGTCTGCTGAGTGGATTGCCGGCTGTACAGGCCGGAAGCAAAGCCTTCGTAATGCCGCTCGGCAGGCGGGATACCAGCCAGCTCTTTTCGGATCACATCGGAAGATAGTGTCGAGCATCCCAGGCCTCGACTTATGGCCACCGCTGCGGTCGTTTTGCCGGTGCCTATCAGTCCGGTAGTTATGATCAATGCCAGCCTGGGGAAGGCGTACCTGTAAGCCAGATTGAAATAAAGCTGCGCTTCCTGAAGTATCGCATTCTTATCCTTCAGATAAGGATCGTCGTATTTGAAGCAGGCAACTTTACCCCTGACATATGCCCGGTAGCACTTGTAGAAATCAAGCAGGGCTCCCATCTCGCGATCGCCACCGGCACTGATGTAGTCTTTGACAAACGAGCCCGACAGGTCAGCCCTTCCATAACGATCTATATCCATGGCAAGAAAGGCTATCTCTGAGGCTGTATCGCAATAGCGGAAACGGTCGTTGAACTCGATGCAGTCGTAAATGTATATTTCGTTGGCAAAACACACGTGTGCCGCGTGCAGGTCCCCGTGGCAGTCACGTATCTTTGCACCGGATACCCTGTTGTTGAAAAGCGAGGTATTACTGGACAGGAATTGATCGTTATAATCCTTGAGCATCCGGTGGAATTTTTCGGGGATGAGCGTGCCGATATATTTGATAGTCTGATCAAAATTCTCGTCCGTGTTAGTTCTTATTCCTTCCAGACTGCCGTACACGTTTATGTCAGGACCGGTGGCTGCGCGGCCATGGAAATCGGCCATCAGTCGCGCTACCTGTACCAGCATGGCGGGGGTAACCGCGTCCTGTGGAAGTAGCAGGTCCATCATTCTGTCCCGGGGCAGCTGTTTCATCTTGACCGCGTACTCAATCACATTGCCCTCACCTCCGAGCCGAATCCCGGCGGGTGATTCAGTGACGGGAACTACATCCAGATAGGCCGCAGGACAGAGGCGCCGGTTCAACTCCAGTTCCTGACGGCAAAAGTGCTCTCTTCTCTCAAGGGTGGTGTAATCAAGGTATCCCAGGTTGACCGGTTTTTTGGTCTTATATGCATAATCGCCTGTGAGAAATATAAAGGACATCTGGGTCTGCTGTAACTCCACGGCGGCTGGATGTTCCGGATATGCGGAGGGATTCAACAACGCCTGTACATAAGGAGGGAATTTTGACGGCATAACGCATGATATTGTAGCAGTTTTACTCGTCTATTTCACGCGTGATCATGATCGCGTCCACAAGGGCGGGCATCAAACAGGCCCGATAAGTTATAATTCAACCGTTATTAAAGCGCCAGAGAGAAAGAAATGAAGAGTGACGAAATGAGACTGTTTCAGGAGCGGGTGGCCGCGCTGCGCGTTAATCCCGCCGCCATAGAGAGCATAAGGATCCATGGTACAAACGGCGGCGTCATACAAAATGCCAAAGGAAAAAAGGCCTCAATTCAAATTTACACATCCATCGCCTCCAATGACGGCTATATCAATGCGGAAGGCGCCAAAAAGGGGTTGGAGGTATACGGGAATTTGCTGAGAGAAGAGACGAAGAAGAGCCCGGGCATGCATCCTGAGATAGAAAAGCTGGAAAATATCGCCCGTTCGAAGCAGGCGGTCAGGTGCGATATCATACGCCACGAGTCCTGCAAGCCGGTGCCCGAGCGTATAATGAAGGCATTGCCCGAAGCGTTGAGAAAGTACCCCACACCCTTTTACATCTATGATGAGCAGGGCATCAGGGAAACAGCCGGGGCATATAAAAAGGCCTTTGCCTGGGTGAAGCCTGGATACAGGAACTACTTCGCTGTAAAAGCCTGCCCCAATCCTCACATTGTAAATATATTAAAGGGTGAGGGCTTCGGGGCCGATTGCAGCTCCCTGCCGGAGCTTGTTATTGCTGAGAAGCTGGGTTTGAGAGGCGAGGAGATCATATTCACCTCCAACGATACGCCGGCTGAAGAATATGTTAAGGCAAAGAAGCTCGGCGCCATCATCAACCTGGATGATACATCGCATATCGGCTACCTGGATAAGAATGCCGGGATGCCCGAGCTTATTTGTTTCAGGTATAACCCGGGACCGTTGAGGAAAGGCAACGATATCATCGGCGATCCCCGGGAGGCCAAATACGGAGTCACCACCGGGCAGATTCAGGGCGCCTATATCAAGGCCATGGAGCTGGGTGCGGAGAGGTTTGGCCTGCACACCATGGTCGTCTCCAACATGCTGGACGAGCAATATCTGGTGGAAACGGCAGTGATGCTCTTCAAGCTGGCTGCGATGATAAACCATGATACAGGCATAAATTTCGATTTTATTAACCTGGGCGGTGGATTCGGCATTCCTTACAAACCCGAGCAGGCCGTCATCGACCTGGACAAGGTATCCGCAGGGATTCGCAGCGCGTATAAGAAATATATTAGAGACATGGATTTAAGCCCGGTGCGAATCGTTACCGAATGCGGCAGGGCCATCACCGGCCCGCATGGATTCCTGGTATCGAAGGTACGACATGTTTCGCGGAAATACAAGGAATTCGTGGGACTGGATGCGTGTATGGCCAACCTGATGCGTCCTGCGCTGTACGGCGCCTATCACCATATAACAGTACTGGGAAAAGAAAATAAGCCTAAAGATCACGTGTACGATGTAACCGGCTCACTTTGCGAGAACAACGACAAGTTCGCTGTGAACCGTCCGCTGCCGGCAGTTGTACCTGGCGATGTCTTGATAATTCATGATGCCGGCGCGCACGGCTATGCCATGGGCTTCCAGTATAATGGGAAGCTGCGCTGCGCGGAGCTCCTGGCTGCTTCCGGAGGCAAAGTGCGTCAGATACGGCGGGCCGAGGTGATGGACGATTATCTGGGAACAATCGAGAACTGGCCGTAGACAGTCTACTCCTGGCTGCCGTTGGAATTCTGCGTTACTGCCTTATCACCGTTCAAGCTGCTATCTCCTGCCAGCCTGTCCAGCCAATCGATGGATTTTAGTTGCTTCTCCAGTAAATAGCGCACGTTGTCGCGCAATATACCCTTGATCTCCCTTGCCAGCTCGGTACTGAGCTTGACCCGCCCGGCGGTGGCAATATCGCTGCGTTGCCAGAGGCGCAGTACTTTCTGCGCATTTACCGATATAGTCCCTGCAGACATATCGGAATAACCGCACTCCCGGCAGAGCACACCACCCTGTGCCGGATTATAGTAGTTCGTTTCCGGCTGGAGGTTCCTGTCGCAGTTAGCGCACTTTTGCAGTTGCGGAGTGTAACCCAGGTGACCCAGCAGGCGCAGCTCGAAGAACCTTACCATACGTTCCCCGTCCCCCGTTTCCGTCAGCCGCCTCAAAGTATCGAGCAGTAACTCGAACATCTCCCTATCCTCGACGTTCTCTTCGATAAAACTGTCTACCAGTTCCGAAAGGTAAAAGCCGCAGGACATTAGCTCAAGGCTGTCGCGCATGGGAAGGAAGATGTCCAGTGCCTGTGCCTGTGTTACGATATCCAGGTTGCGGCCGCGCGCCAGCATCAACTGGCTGTGTGTGAGGAGCTCGACATTGCCTCCCAGTTTGCTGCCGGGCCGCATGGCTCCTTTGGCAATGGCCCTCAGCTTGCCGTGGTCTGCAGTGAAGATGGTGAGAAGCCTGTCGGCCTCACCGAATTTATTACGCTTTATGATGATGCCGGTAGTACGGTAAACCCGCGCGGCCATGTGTGAGCTAACTCATCTCCTGCCGCCCTTCCATGGCACGGCTGAGCGTGACATCATCGGCATATTCGAGATCACCCCCGAAGGGGAGGCCGCGCGCCAGCCGGGTGACCCTGATGCCCAGGGGTGAGACCAACCTCTGAATATACATCGAAGTGGCCTCGCCCTCTGCGTTTGGATTGGTGGCCAGTATAACCTCGATGATACTGTTGGAATTCAGGCGGTCGAGAAGTTCCCGTATATGCAGGTCCTCGGGCTTGATGCCGTCGCCGGGTGATATCACCCCATGCAATACGTGGTACAGGCCGCGGAATTTTTTTGTGCGCTCCAGCGGCAAGATATCAATAGGTTCCTCCACCACGCAGATCCTGGTCGTATCCCTTGTCCCGTCCGCGCATATCCCGCAGGGATCGGTATCAGTAATGTTGAGGCAGGTAGAGCACAGCCTGAGGTTCTGTTTGATGGCGATTATAGCTTCAGCGAGGTCGCGGGTTCTTTCAGGCGGTGTCTGAAGAAGGTGATAGGCCAGACGCTGGGCGCTCTTGGGGCCTATACCCGGGAGCTTATTCAGCTCTTCAATGAGCCTTGATATGGGCCGAGCGGAAGGGAGGAAATCGGGATTCAAATCTCGCTCCTACATCAAGCCCGGAATCTTGAGCCCGCCTGTCAGCTTGCTCATATTCTGTGTTGCTAATTCCTGCGATTTTTGCACTGCTTCATTGCAGGCGGCCAGCACCAGGTCCTGCAGGAAATCCACTTCTTCAGGATTGACGACCTCGGGCGATATGGTGATCGACTGAAATTGCTGATGTCCGTTTATAACTATTTTTATGGCGCCTCCACCGGCCGTAACTTCCACTTCTGTCCTGCCCAGTTCCTCCTGGGCTTTGAGCATCTTAGCCTGCAATTCCTGTATCTGCCGTAGGTTAAATTGACTCATTTCCCCTCCGTTTCAGCGTTGTCTTCGACGATCCTGGCTCCCATGCTCAGGGCCGCCTCCACCAGATGGTTACTGCTGGCCGGCTTCAGATCGGATTTAGCTCCACCCTGTTGCATAAGAATACAGGTTACAGTATATGTGTGACCGAAAACCTCTTTGAGCTTCTTCTCGATGATATGCAGATATTTGCGATTATCTATATAGCTTTTATGGAAATCATGATAGAAACCCAAAACCAGATTGCCACCATTGATCTCTACAGGCTCGCAGGCGTGGCGCAGGCGGGCGTCGAGGTTACCCCCCGAACCTTCACCGCGCATGGAATTAATAAAATCTTTCCAGTGCTCCTGTAAATACTTTATATCGTTGGGGTCATCCATCTTGAGGGGCTCCGACAGGCGGTGCTGGTCGACCGGATCAGATGCCTGGACCTGGGGAGTGGAGGGTGGGGTCGATGACTCAGCGACTTTATGAGGCCTGCTCACCAGGCTGGCCGGACGTACCTGCTCGGCCGGCCGGTTAATCCTGAGCGTTGGTGCGGCGGGACGGGATGACGGCCATTCCCTTCCGGACGGCTGGTCCGCATTGGCGGATTTGTCCCTAGCGTGCTGCGAGACGACGCTTTCTACCAGGGCCAGCTCGAGCGGCAGGGGCGAATAGGTGTCCATGCGCAGGTCTACGCTGCTGAAGAGCTTGATAGCATTAAGCAGGTAATCGAGAGTTGTGCCTCCGGCAATTTTCTGCATCTCGGCAAAGTCATCGGATGTGGCGTCAAGCATGTCGGCAGAGCCTGATTTAGCCAACAGGAGTTGACGCAGGTAATCCACCAGCTCACGGTTAAACTGCCTGAGGTCAAGGCCCTCTCCGGCGACGGCGTTGATTACCTTAAGCCCCGCGGATACATCCATGGCTATAATACAACGCGCCAGCTCGCGTATGCGCAGGTCACCACTGATGCCCAGCATGGCCTGCGCCTGAGCCAGGCTGATTTTGTTGCCGTAATAAGTGATGAGCTGCTCCAGTAAATTGGTTGCATCCCGCAGGCTGCCCGTAGTTACCTTGGCCACCAGTTTGAGCGCCTCTGAATCTATCTCGATGCCCTCTTTTGCGCAGATATGCGCAAGGCGTGAGATAACGGCGCTGCTGGACAGCCGATGGAAATCAAAGCGCTGACAGCGGGAAGTGATGGTGGAGATAATTTTATGTGGATCGGTTGTCGCAAGGATGAAAATGACATGTGGCGGCGGCTCCTCCAGGGTCTTGAGGAAAGCATTGGCTCCTTCCCGGGTTATCATGTGTACCTCATCGATGATGTAAACCTTGTAACGAAGGATATTCGGAGAGTAGTTGACCCTTTCCTTGAGGTCGTTCATATCGTCTATACCACGGTTGCTGGCCTCATCGATCTCGATGATATCCAGCGCGCTGCCCTTATTGATGGCAAGGCAGGAATCACAGGAGTTGCAGGGTTCGCCATCGATGGGTTCACGGCAGTTGACCGCCTTGGCCAGGATGCGGGCGGTGCTGGTCTTGCCGCTGCCGCGCGGGCCGCAGAACAGGTAGGCATGGGCGATGCGGCTGCTCTTAATAGCATTGCGCAGGGTTTGGACAACGTGCTCCTGCCCGGCTACTTCATTGAATGTCTGAGGACGCCACTTGCGGTAGAAAACCTGGGAGCTCATTGTGCACTAATTATACCCCAACCCAGCTCCGGCTAAAACCGTATTGACGCTTAAAGCACGCTCGGTCTGTGATGCAATGGTTGTCCTGCTGTGCTATAATTTTGCGTTATAGAGTTATACAGGAGTAAGGCATTGGACAAGGAAAAGAAACAGGCAATTATGAAGAGCTATGCAATAAACGAGAAAGATACGGGCTCTTCTGATGTGCAGGTGGCGGTCTTGACCGAAAGGATCAACCAGCTGTCGACGCATCTGAAAGACCATTCTCATGATCAGCATACACGTCGGTCTCTTCTCAGGCTTATCGGGAGGCGCAGGCGGCTGTTGGCTTATCTGAGCAGGGAAGACATCAACCGCTACAGAACCCTCATCGGCAAGCTTGGATTACGCAAATAAAATAAAATAGAGGGTTTTTGTAATGTCCCAGAGTTTTAAGTGCAACATTGGGGACAGGGAACTTATCATCGAAAGCGGCAAGCTTGCCCAACAGGCAGACAGTGCTGTAGTGGTTCGTTATGGTGATACGGTCGTCCTTGTCACAGCATGTATCAGTGAGGAAGCCAAAGAAAAAAGCGATTTCGTCCGCCTCACTGTTGATTACGAGGAACGGCATTACGCCGTAGGCAAGATCCCCGGCAGCTTTTTGAGGCGTGAGGGGCGTCCGGGAGAGCAGGCCACCCTTGCAGCGCGCCTATGCGACCGCTCGATACGCCCGCTCTTCCTGAAGAGCCTCCCCAACGATATTCAGGTGGTGGTTACCGTGCTGTCCACCGACCAGGAGAACGATCCTGATGTGCTGGCCGTGATCGGGGCGTCGGCCGCCC
>JAQTLG010000003.1 GCA_028715025.1 Dehalococcoidia bacterium
GGACGGTAGAATGCATCGAGCTGACTGCCGGCATCGTTGATGTAATATTCGGTGGAAACCTTGTAGCCGGCCGCTTTGAGGACGTTGGCCAGCGTGCTGCCCAGTACGGCTCCCCGCCCATGTCCCACATGCAGAGGACCAGTCGGGTTACCGCTGACGAACTCGATTTGAACGCTTTTATCCTCGAGTTGTATATTGCCATAGGCCTCTCCGGCCCGGCAGATAACGTCCACCTGGCCGGCCAGCCATTTTTGACTTAATGTGAAATTGATGAAGCCAGGGGGCACCGCGGCGACTTTCTCAAAATCGTTGTCCGGTGGCAGATTCTTGATTATGGCTGCTGCAATATCCATGGGCTTCGTGCCAGTCAGACGTGCCAGTTTGAGCGGAAGGCTGCTGGCATAGTCCCCGTGTTCCGGTCTGGCAGGTCTCTCTATGGTTATTTCCGGCAGGCTGGACTTGCCCACCAATTCTTTTTCACCGGCGCGGGCGAAGGCCTGCTCCAGCATTTCAGCCAGACGTTTTCTGAAAGTCATGTAATCCCCCGAATAAATCAGTTAAATTTGCCCGGGAACTCACCGGTTCCCGACGAGAAAGTACTATTTTAATTGTTTTCTATGCTTTTATGCCAGATTCTATGATATTCCAGAGCTAAAAGCTCGTTTTCGACGGCCGAAAGCTTCGGGTCTTTTTCAAAAATTATAATAGCCTCCCTGCGCGCCATCTCCAACAGGCGCGTATCCGATAACCTTGCCATCTTAAGATCGGGCAGGCCGCTCTGTCTCGTCCCGAAAAACTCGCCGGGCCCTCGGAGCTCCAGGTCCTTTTCGGCCAGGGCAAAGCCGTCTGCCAATTCCTCGATGGCCTTCAACCTCTCCTGTCCGTATTCCGAGGGATTTTCAGACAGCAGTATGCAATAGCTCTGGCTCTCTCCACGCCCGACCCTCCCCCTGAACTGGTGCAGTTGAGAGAGGCCGAATCGATCAGCCGCCTCAATCAGCATCACTGTGGCATTGGGCACGTCTATGCCGACCTCCACCACCGATGTGGAGACCAGTATATCCAGCCGGCCTGCCTTGAAATCGCGCATGACGGATTCTTTGTCAGCATTTTTCAGCCTGCCATGCAGTAATCCCAATCTTAGATCGGGGAAAACCTCTCTTGACAGGCGCTTGTATTCTGCTACCGCCGCCTTAACGTCAAGGCTCTCGGATTCCTCGATCAGGGGGCAAATAATGAAGGCTTGGCGTCCCTCGGCGGCCTGCTTTTTTATGAAATTGTATGCGCGCTGGCGGTCCTCAGGCTTCAGCCAGCGTGTTTTTATCATCCGCCGTCCGGCCGGCATCTCATCTATGGTCGAGATGTCCAGATCGCCGAAGAGTGTCAACGCCAGCGTCCTCGGTATGGGAGTGGCCGTCATAACCAGAAGATGTGGATTGTATCCTTTCTGCTTTAAAGCTGAGCGCTGCAGCACACCGAAGCGGTGTTGTTCATCTATTACGGCCAGCCCCAGGGAAGCAAATTTGACCTCTCTCTGTACAAGCGCATGAGTGCCCACAACGATGTCCACCGATCCACCCTTTATCAGTCCCTGCGTCCCGGCCTTATCTCCGGCAGCCAGGCTGCCCGTTAGAAGAACGATCCTGATCTCACGTCCCATGATTCCTTTAAATACACAAATATTCGATTCCAGACTGCTTTCCTCCGAAATGGCTGACAGCAGCTTGTGTAATGTCGCGAAATGCTGCTCCGCCAGTATCTCGGTCGGCGCCATCAGTGCGCCCTGGCATCCGTTGGTAACCGCAGCCAGCAGTGCCACAGTGGCCACCACCGTCTTACCGCTGCCCACATCACCCTGCAGCAAGCGCGACATGGGCACCTCACGTTCGAGGTCCCGGCATATATCGTCTATGACCCTGACCTGGGCCGTAGTCAGTTTGAAGGGCAGCGCCCCGATGAACTCCTGAATATCTTCCCGCTTTATATGGAATACCCGGCCGGGCTGCTCCTCCTGCCAGTCGCGCTTCTTATTGAGCACGCCGATCTGAAGCAGGAATAGCTCGTCGAAAGCCAGCCTCTGCCGCGCCTTGTTCTGCGCGGCGTAGTCAGAAGGATAATGCGCCTGCATTACCGCATCCCGCAGGTCCATCAGCCCGCAGCGCTGCCGCACCGGCAACGGCAAAAACTCGGGTAGAGCCCTGAGATATTCATCCAGCGCATTCCTCACCATGGCCCGCACCTGCCTGGGGTAGAGGCCGCCGGTCAGGGGATATACGGGGACCAGGCGACCGGTGTGCAGAAGCTCCCGGTCGTCAATAATCTCCCACTCGGGATTCTCAAAAACCTTGCCGTAGTTGAATTCGCCGACTTTACCGCTGACGGCTATTTTGGCATTTACTTTGAGCTGTTTAGCCACCCAGGGCTGATTAAACCAGACAGCCCGCACATTACCGGTCTCATCACCCATGACAGCCTCGCTGCTTTTCATGCGGCCCAGCATGACCTGACGTGCTTCCCACACATCGACGAAAATCGTCTGCTCTTTACCGGTTTCGAGCGTGGATACGGTGCAGCGCCGGCTGAAATCCATGAAACGCCGCGGGAAGAAATAGAGAAGGTCCCTTATACTGACCACGCCCAGCCTGGCCAACCGTACCGCAACGGCATCGCCCACACCTTTTATCCTGGATGCCGGCAGATCGAGAGATTCAGTTGCCAACGCAATGGGTCGCGCCTTCCCGGACGCCGTCGCCTTTGCTCTATGTAAGGGAGCTTTCACCGCCTGAACTTTAACTTTATGAGAGATCTCTGCGCGTTCCAATTCCCTTAGTACCAGGTCCACCCATTTCCGCCGCTCATCTATGTCCTTCTCATCGTATGAAGGCGTGCCAAGCAGTAATGTTTTTAATTGCGGACGAGCTAAAAAATAACCATGGCCAGGTGAGCCTTGCGAAATCCACCTGGCCACAAATTTGTCGAGGCCTCCTATAACCGCGTGGTTGGCATAGCCGCTTCTGGCTTCCAGATTCAATACAGTCCTGAACGTGGCGGCATTTTCAACAAAAGGCTGTGTCATGGACGCCGCTTTCACACACTGTATTCACAGGAGCTATTTGCCCTCGATGAAATTCACACAGAGCACATGGGGCCCGACATGAGCGCCGATCACTGAATTGACCGTGCTGAAAATAGTCTTTTCTCTGGGAAAAAACTCAGCGACCCTCTTGGCCAATATCTCCAGCTCATCAGGTGTGGTAGCATGTTGGAGCATAAGAGCTTCGATCTTGTTGGCACCCTTGACCATGTTGACCAGAGCGTCGATAGCCTGGGTCCTGCTCCTGGTCCGCTGTACCGGCGTCACAATGCCTTCGCGCAGCGTCAGGATAGGAGTTACCTTAAGCAATCCGCCCAGCAGGGCCTGTGCGCGCCCGATCCTGCCGCCTTTACGCAGGTACTCCAGCGTGTCAAAGACCATGTAAGAATGAGACCGGGAGCACATATCTTTCACTGATGCAACAATATCATCCAGCTTGGCGCCACCCTGAATCATTTCCGCCGCTTTGAGGACAGGCAGTCCCAGTCCCCCGCAGGTCTGCAATGAATCCACGATCTCGATTTTGCAGATATCGCCCACCAGGGCCTTGGCCTGTATAGCGCTCTCGTAAGTTGCGCTGATCTTGCTGGAAAAAAGTATCACGAGAACCTCGTCTGTTTCCTTGGATAACCGGGTAAAAAGCTCGGAAAAGTATCCCGGTGACTGTGCGGAAGTTGTGGGGTGTACCTTGGATTCCACCAGCTTCTTGTAAAACTGCTCTGCATTGATGTCTATGCCATCCCGGTAAGTTTCATTGCCGAAAAGAACGTTAATGGGCACGACGCTGATGGCGAACTTTTTAATCAGATCCGCGGGGATATCACAGGTGCTGTCGGTAACAAGTTTAATCATGCCTTAACCTCCCTTGACTTATTCCAGAGATACTACGTAGAAATAGTGGGGTTGTCCCCCGCTGACCAACTCGATCTGTTTGCCCGGATACTTCTCCTTTAATTGTTTGACCACCTCCTCAGCCTGCTCAGCTAGCAAATCAGCACCATAATATACGGTAATCATCTCGACCGCGCTGATCCCACCTTTATCGAGGCTTCTCACAAGCACATCTTGAACGTCATCGCCGGCCGCCACCAGCTCCGTATCATCGATAATGCCGATGGCCTGGCCTTCTTTTATCTTCAGCCCGTGTATCTGGGTCGATCTGGCCGCCGTGGTGACCTCGACCGTTTTAACCGATTTAATGGCCTCACTCATCGACTGTATATTCTCTTCCAGCGTACTCTCGTAGTTGAAAATCATCAGGGCTGTGATGCCCTGGGGTATTGTGCGGCTGGGTATAACTTCCACCGACTTCTTAGTCAACTCTTTGATCTGTGAGGCTGTCAGTATGATGTTTTTATTATTGGGCAACAATATGACCTTATCGGGTTCGACCGCTTCTACAGCAGCCAGTATCTCCTTAACGCTGGGATTCATGGTCTGGCCACCCTTCACCACCACAGCACCCAGGCTCTCATATAATTTGATCATGCCTGCGCCAAAAGCAACGGCCACCACAGCTATGTCCGTCGGCATGGCTTTTTGTTTCTGCATCTCCTTGAATCCGACATGCTGGTCATCCATATTCTGGATCTGTATCTGGTGAAGGGTGCCCAGCGTCGTGGCGTAGGCCAGAATACCCCCTGGATCGTACGAATGAATATGCACGCGCACGGCCATCTCATCGCCCGCCACTACCAGCGATAGCCCCCTGTCCTCGAGCTTGCGCCGGATCTTCTCGGGATCCAGGTTCGTTCCCTCCAGCAGAAAATTGGTGCAGTATCCGTAAGCTTCATCCTCTTCCGATGAGATCACGTTAACGTTTTTAGTCGCCGTGATATTAGCGCTGACCATCTGAGGTTTGCGGAACTGCAAGTCCTCCAGCTCACCTTTAAGATATCTCAAGGCGCCATCCAGCAATATGTACAATCCCTGGCCACCGGCATCCACCACACCGGCTTCCATCAGCACAGGCAGCAGAGTGGGAGTCCTGGCGACAGACTCACGGGCTTCCTTGACCGTCTCATCGATAATGGCCACCAGGTCATCAGGGTGTTTGTTCGCATACTGCTGGCCTGATCCTGCGGCATCCCCTATAACCGTAAGTATGGTGCCCTCGACGGGGTTGGAAAGCCCTTCCCTCGCCGTTTTGGCCGCCTGCACCAGTGCTGCGGCCCAGTCCGTGCCGTTGAATTGAGTTTTCCCATCGAATCCCTTGGCCATACCTCGAAAGATCTGGGCCAGGATCACTCCGGAGTTTCCCCTGGCGCCGAGAAGTGCTCCGTGGGACATGGCTTTGGACATTACGCCCACAGTAGTATCGGTAGCCCTGTCCGCTTCTTCGATAACCGACCTGAGGGTAAGCAGCATGTTGGTGCCCGTATCGCCATCGGGAACCGGAAAGACGTTGATGGCATTAACCTCGGCGACGCTCTTCTCCAGCCAGTTGCTGCCGGCCGCAAACATATCCCTGAGGTCTTTGCCGTCCCAGGACTGTTTCATTTATCTCCTTTCAACATTTTGAACGTTGTGGTATTATATATCATTCTTACTCATAATTCGTAAACTATCGGAAAGAGGTTATAAATTGGCTATCAAATGTGATATCTGCGGAAAAAAGCTGCGTTTCGGAAACAGGATCAGCCACTCTAAACAGCATACCAGGCGAACATGGCTTCCCAATATCCAGCCCACTACGTTCAACATAAACGGGACCGCCGTCCGGCTCAACCTGTGTACCAGGTGTATCAGAACCAGAAATAAGGTTTCCCGCTAACATACAGAATTCCTCAGTTCTTTCAAAGCTGCGCCTATACCCAGACTTGAATTAAGAATGGCGGAACCGGCCACCAGGACATCCGCACCGGCGTTTACAGCAACAGGCGCCGTCGCGGTGGTGATCCCGCCATCAACCTCGAGTTCGGCATTGGATTTTCTATTATAGAGTATTTGCCTCAACCTGACTATCTTGTCAGCCATTCCCGCGATGAACTGCTGGCCGCCGAAACCCGGATTAACCGTCATCACCAGTAATAAATCGGCCAGTGGCAAGACCTCATCCAGCGAGGACAGGGGCGTGGCCGGATTGATCGAAATGCCCGCTTTTATCCCCAGCTTCTTGATGCTGTTAAGTGTGCCATCCAGGTGAGGGCATGCTTCAACATGCACCGTAAGTATGTCGGCGCCCGCCCTGGCGAACTTCTCAATAAACAAATCGGGTTTCTCAATCATAAGGTGGACATCCAGCGGTATATCTGTGATCCTGCGCAGCGATTCAACCACCGGCAGGCCGATGGAGATATTGGGAACAAAATGGCCGTCCATAACGTCCACATGTATGTAGTCCACGCCCGCGGCGGCTGCCTCGCGTACCTGCTCCCCCAGACGGCTGAAATCCGCTGAAAGGATAGAAAGGGCTATCTTAACTTTGTTCTTTTTCATATCCCCTGATAACGTCTCTGGCTCTTTCTATACTCTTTTTAACCTCAACCGTAGCCGTGCCGCCCTGAGAGGACCTCGCCTCGACAGATTTATGCAGGGTGATGGCCAGCACATCCTTCTCAAATAATTTCGAGAATCCCCTGTATTCCCTGATATCCAGTTCATTCAAATCCCTGTTATTATCAACGGCATATGAGACCACTCTGCTCACCACATCGTGCGCCTCGCGGAACGATAGACCCTTGTTTACCAGGTAATCCGCCATGTCGGTAGCCAGGATATAGCTCTGCATGGAATACTTCATCCTGGCGGCGTTGATCCTGATGGAAGAAACCAGACCTGCCAGAACATCCAAACTTGAGATGAGCGTATCCACCGTATCGAAAAGACTCTCCTTGTCCTCCTGCAGGTCACGATTATAGGCCAGCGGCAGGCCCTTCATTACAGTCAACATGGCTACCAGATGACCGTAAACGCGGCCGGCCTTCCCTCTGGCAAGCTCAGCCGCATCCGGATTTTTCTTCTGCGGCATGATGCTGCTGCTGGTTGCATAGGCGTCGCCGACTTCTATGAATCCAAACTCGGCCGTGGACCAGATAATTATCTCCTCGGCCATCCTCGAGAGGTGCATCATGGCAATGGCAGCGGCCGACTCGAACTCTATGATGAAATCGCGGTCGGAGACTGCGTCGATGCTGTTGGCGCTGACATCGTCGAATCCCAGCTTGCCCGCAACGAACTCCCTGTCCACAGGGTAGGGCAGACCGGCCAGCGCACCGCTGCCCAGGGGCATGATATTGATGCGGCTGAGGCAGCTTTCAAATCTCTGTATATCCCGGCTGAACATCTGGAAATAAGCCATGACGTAATGGGAGAATAGCACCGGCTGGGCCTGCTGCAGGTGGGTATAACCCGGCATGATCACCTTGATGTTTTTCTCAGCGATATCCACAAGCTGTGAATTAAATCTTTGCAGGGCCCTGATTACTTTCCGGGCTGACTCCCGGGCGTAAAGCCGCATATCGAGGGCCACCTGGTCATTGCGCGATCTGGCCGTGTGCAGCTTTCCCGCGATATCGCCGATCAACTCGAAGAGCCGGCTCTCGATGTTCATGTGGATATCTTCCAGTTCGAGTTTGAACTGGAAACGGCCGCTTTCGATCTCCTTCATGATGGAATGCAGCCCGTCCCGGATCTTTGTGTAATCACTTTTGGTTATGATCTTCTGCCGAGCCAGCATTTCGGCATGCGCCAGGCTGCCTTCGATATCATGTCTGTACAGCCGCCAGTCATAAAGAATCGAAGCCAGGTAATGCTGGACGGCTTCGCTGATATCCTCTTTAAACCTGCCCCGTAACCTTGCCTCTTTTTTAACTCCCATCCTTCTCCCGCCGTATTTTATTTCTTCTTCTTACCTTTTTTGCTCCTCTCTCCGCTACTGAGCGAGGCTAATCCTATGACCTGTGCCTGCGCCTGTATCTTGAGCGGCAGACCCCAGATGCGGATAAAGCTCGCTGAATCGCTCTGATCGAAAAGATCGCCACGATCGTAGGTCGCCAGCTGGAAGCTGTAAAGCGAGTAAGGCGATTTACGCCCGACGATTACACAGTTACCCTTGTGCATTTTTACCCTGACTGTCCCCGACACATACCTCTGAGTGCTGTCAATGTAGGCATCCAGGTCTTCCCTGTGATTGGAAAACCACAGGCCGTTGTAGATGAGATCCGAGTACTCCTGGGCTACCCGCTCCTTGTATCTGAGCTGGTGCCTGGTCAGAGTCATAGCTTCGAGCGCGAGGTGGGATTTTAAAATAACCAGGGCAGCCGGGGCCTCGTAGTTCTCCCTTGACTTAATGCCCACCAGGCGGCTTTCCATGTGGTCGATCCTGCCTATACCGTTGCGTCCGGCCGTTAAGTTGAGCTTTTCGATCAGGGACAACCCCTCCATCTTCTTGCCATTAAGGCTGACGGGCACGCCCTCTTCAAAGCCGATCTCCACATATTCGGCCCTGTCCGGCGCGTCTGCCGGGGACTTGGTCCACTCGTATATATCCTCGGGCGGCTCGTTCCAGGGATCTTCGAGTATGCCGCATTCAATGCTGCGGCCCCACGGATTTTCATCAATGGAGTATGGACGGTTTACCTTAACCGGCACCGGTATCTTGTGCCGCTGGGCATATTCAATGGTCTCGTCCCTGGTCATACCCCACTCACGCGCGGGGGCTATGATCCTGAGATCGGGCCCCAGTGCCAGCACGCTTACGTCGAAGCGAACCTGGTCGTTACCCTTTCCGGTCGACCCGTGCGCTACGGCCGCGGCGCCCTCCATATGCGCCAGGTCCACCAGCAGCTTGGCCATGAGGGGACGACCCAGAGCTGTGGCCAGCGGATACTGCCCCTCATACAGCGCATCTGCTTTAACGGCCCTGAAAACGTAATCGTCAATAAACTCGTCCCTGGCGTCAACAGCGAATGATTTCACCGCTCCCAGTTTTAAAGCTTTCTGCCTGATGCCCTCCACATCCCTGACACCTCCGATATTAACGCAAAGCGTGATGACATCCATCTTATAGTTGTCGGCCAGCCATTTGATGGCCACCGATGTGTCCAATCCGCCACTGTAGGCCAGGACAACCTTTTTCTTAGCTTTTTTCACCATTTTTATTGCCTCTCTTTCAGTACTTTGCCGAGCACATCCAGCGCCCTGTCGATATCTTTCTCCGTGACGATAAGCGGTGGAATAAAGCGAATTACGTCGGCTTTTACCTTGTTTACTATCAATCCCTTGTCCAGACAGGCCAGCACTATTGGTTCTGCTATTTCTGCATTGAACTGCAGTGCCACCAGCAGACCTTTCCCCCTGACCTCTCTAACAATCTTATAGTCTGCAGCCAGGTTATTCAGGCCGGAGCGAAGGTATTCGCCCATGTGCTGGACATGGCTCGCCAAATCCTTTTTTATGATATAACTGAGCACATCGAAGGCCGTGGCACAGACCAGGGGATTGCCGCCGAAAGTAGTGCCATGTTCGCCGATCTTGAAAACGCAGGCGCGCTCCTTTGCCAGAAAAGCGCCGATGGGGACACCCCCACCCAATCCCTTGGCCAGCGTCATGATATCAGGCTCCGCTCCGTACTGTTGATATGCATAAAGCGTGCCGGTGCGGGCGATGCCGGTCTGTACCTCGTCCAGGATGAGCAGCAGCCTCTTTTCATCGCACCATGCCCTTACTTTTTTCAAGTAATCATCGGATGGAACGTTAACTCCACCCTCACCCTGTATGGGCTCAAGCATCACCGCGCAGGTCAGTTTATTGGTTGCCGCTTTTATAGCTTCCAGGTCATTGTAATCCACATTGATAAAGCCCGTAGGCAGGGGGGTATACGGCTCCTGAAACTGGTTCTGCCCTGTAGCAGCCGTAGTTGCCAGCGTCCTTCCGTGGAACGACTCGTGCGTGGTTATTATCTCGTAGGCGCCGTCCAGCTTCAGCTTGCCGTAACGGCGCGCCAGCTTGATGGCGCCCTCGTTTGCCTCCGCTCCGCTATTGCAGATGAAGACGCGATCGAGGCAGCTTGTTTTAACCAGCAGGTCAGCCAGCTGCAGCTGCGGGACCGTGTAATACATGTTGGACATCTGTATGAGCGTCTTAGCCTGGCGCGTCAGCGCTTTGACGATCATAGGATGGCAGTGCCCCAGACTGGTCACCGCAATGCCGGCTACGAAGTCAAGGTATTCCCTGCCTTTATCATCCCAGACCTTCATTCCTTTGCCGCGCACAATAGTGACTGGCCAGCGCTTGGCCAGCTGCATATAAACCTTCTTCTCCAGTTCCATCCAGTTATTATTTGTGGTTGACAATTGTTGTACCCTTTCCTTTTCCTTCTATTTCGTCGATCAGCGCATGTTCGACCCGCCCGTCTATTATGCGCGTGAGCGATACCTTGCGGGCGGCGATCACGCCCGCTTCGAGCTTGGCCACCATACCGCCTGACGCGGTCCCGTTCTCGATCATATTCCTGGCCTTGCCGACATCTATATGCGTTATCACCTGCCTGGAATCATCGTATATCCCTGGCACGTCGGTTAAAAATATCAGCTTCCCGGCATCCAGCGCAGCGGCAATCTCGGCAGCGATGGTATCGCCGTTGACATTCAGCAGGTTGTTATCATCCCTATCACCGGCCAGGGCGTTGATACAGACGGGCGCTATCACCGGCATGTAGCCGTTATTAAGCAACACTTTCAGCAGTCGTGAGTTCACCGTCAGTTCTTCGGCTGTCAGCCCCAGCTCGCGGCTCCTATTCTTGCCCACAACGATGGCGCCGTCGGCGCCGCTGATGCCCACGGCTTTTCCACCCCTGCGGGTGATCTCTGATACCAGCTCCTTGTTGATCAGTCCGGCCAGCACAGCAGTGACCACCATCAGCGTGTCCTCATCCGTCACGCGTAAGCCCTGCACGAATCGAGTGGAGATATGCAGCTTGCCCAGCCAGTCCGTGACAGCATTGCCTCCGCCGTGTACAACTACCACGGGGACCCTTTTTTTCTGGAGCGTTACAAGGTCTTCCAGCGTGGTATCGTTCTGGCCAAGAGTACTGCCGCCGATCTTAACCACTATGATTTTCGATCTAAACATACGCAATCAAGGGAGAGGTCAGGTCGTGTAATCGCTATTTATAGTAACATACTCCTGAGAGAGATCGCATCCCCACGCGACTGCACTTCCCGTGCCGATATTCAGGCAAACTCTGATCGTAACCTCATCGGCCTTCATGCGGCGGCTGAGTTTATTCTTCTCAAAGGACAGCGGGCTGCCCGCGCGCATGACCTGCTCACCCTGCAGGTAAACGTCCAGTACCTTCTCGTCCATATCAGCTCCGCTGCGTCCCAGTACAGCCACGACACGGCCCCAGTTGGGATCGTTGCCGTGCACAGCCGACTTAACCAGCGCGGATGCGGCAATCAACCTTGCCACCTTCCTTGCCTGAGATCTGCTCTTTGCACTCTCCACACATACCTCGATCAGCCTTGTGGCGCCCTCCCCGTCTGCGGCGATGCTGCAGGCCAGGAAACGGCATACCCTGCTCAGGGCCTCCTTGAACATTCTGCCGTTTTCAGCCGTGATCAGATCATTATCAGCCTTGCCGTTGGCCATAATCGATACCATGTCATTAGTACTGGTATCTCCGTCAATGGTTAGCATATTAAAGCTATCATCGACGGCGGCTGCCAGCGCTTTGGCAAGAAATGCGCGATCGATCCTTGCATCGGTGGTCAGAAAACTCAGCAGCGTGGCCATATCCGGATGGATCATGCCTGCGCCTTTGGCTATACCGCCGATGGTATAATGCCCGTTCTGCTCCATGACCCTGACGGAGATCTCCTTGGGACGTGTATCCGTAGTCATGATGGCCCGGGCCAGTTTGTGGCCTCCGTTCTTGAGAAACTCGATTTTACCGATGCCCTTCTGGATCCTGTCCATAGGCATGACGGTGCCGATAACGCCGGTGCTGGCCACCATGACTTGATCGGGCCTGATACCGAGTTTCTTCGCGGCCAGGGTAGCCATGTCGGCGGCATCCCGCAATCCTCTATCACCCGTGCAGGCATTGGCACAGCCCGAATTCACCACCACGGCACGTGCCCTGCCTTTTTCATTGTTCTTCATACTGAGAACAATGGGAGCCGCTTTTACCTTACTCCGTGTGAAGACTGCAGCGGAAATCGCCGGCGCTTCGGAATAAAGCAAACCCAGGTCGAGGCGGCCTTTGTATTTGATAGCAGCCTCCACAGCACCGGCCAGGAAACCCTGCGGCGATGTTACCGTTCCCTGCTTGATCTCTTCTATTTTCTCTTTCATGGGGTTAAGACTATAGCACTTTTCTACAGATACCGCTATTTTACGGCCGAGTGCCGTGCCCTCTAATCAAGTATCTCTATTTGTCACGTTCCGCCTTATTCTTCAGCTCATACAATTTATTAATTGCCTCGATAGGTGACATCGAATCTATATCGAGGCTCTTCAGTTCGTTTTCGATTTCAGAGGACCGTCCGAATATGGATAGTTGCAGAGCCTGATCTTCATGCGGCTCACTGCCTGCGCCGTTCCTGCGCATGGCCTGCTCCTCTTCCAACTGCTGCAATATCTGCTCTGCACGCCGTATCACGGCTTTGGGCAATCCGGCAAGCTGAGCTACGTGTATGCCGTAGCTGCGGTCAGCGCCCCCGGGAACGACTTTGCGCA
This sequence comes from Dehalococcoidia bacterium, assembly GCA_028715025.1. GTDB lineage: Bacteria > Chloroflexota > Dehalococcoidia > GIF9 > UBA5629 > CAIMUM01. The sequence continues at coordinate 12,776 of JAQTLG010000003.1, forward strand.
GAAAGATGACCTTACCTCCCTCCTCAACCACAGCCATATTGTAGTTTTTCACCCGCGGCAGGCTGGCCGCCAGCTCCACCAGTTCGTGATAGTGGGTGGCAAAAAGCGTCCTGGCCCGCAACCTGGCATTGTTGTGTATATATTCGATGGTGGCCCAGGCAATGGAAAGACCGTCATAGGTGCTGGTGCCCCTCCCGACCTCATCGAGTATCAATAGCGACTTGGTTGTCGCATTGTTGAGAATGTTGGCCGCCTCGATCATCTCTACCATGAATGTCGATTGCCCCGCTGCGATATCTTCCTGTGCTCCGATGCGTGTGAAGATGCGGTCAACCAGGCCGATAACGGCCTCATCCGCCGGCACATAGCCCCCGGTCTGCGCCATTAAAACGATCAGCGCCACTTGCTTGAGGTAGGTTGACTTGCCGGCCATATTAGGGCCGGTCAATACTATCAACTGGTTATCCCCGTTGGAAAGCGACGTGTCATTGGGTATAAATGCACCGCTGCCCAACGCCCTCTCCACGACCGGATGCCGGCCGCCCTTGATCATGATGGAATCCCCGTCATTCAGCTCCGGCTTTACGTATTTATTGTGCACAGCCAGCTCTGCGAGGCTGGAGTAAACGTCAACCCTCGCCAGCGCACTGCCCGCTTCCAGGATTCTTTCACCCCGGTCGGCGATCTGACCGCACACCTGACTGAAAATAGACTTCTCAAGCTCGATCATCCTCTCCTGCGCATTGAGTATGAGCAACTCGTATTCCTTGAGCTGCGGTGTGTAGAAACGTTCCCCATTGGACAGAGTTTGTTTACGAATATAGTCCGGGGGCACCGATCCCAGGTTGGATTGAGACACCTCTATGTAATAGCCGAAAACCCGGTTGTAGCCCAGCTTGAGCGACTTGATGCCGGTGCGCTCCCTTTCCTGTTTCTCCAGCCCGGCCAGATACTGTCGAGCATCGGAGGCCATAGACCTGATCCTGTCAAGCTCCTCTGAGAAGCCCTTCCGGATAACGCCTCCGTGATCGAAGTTTGAGGCGGGGTTGTCGGCGATAGCATTGGAGACCAGTTCAACTATGTCCGGACAGGGCTTAAGCCCGTCGCTGAGATGTGAAGGCGGACCATTTTCATCCAGCGAAGCCTGTATCGAAGCCAGCTTCTCCATTCCTAACTTGAGCGCCACCAGTTCCCTGGGCAAGGCGTTGCCGCTGCGCACCCTGTTGATGATGCGTTCGATATCTGGCATGTCGGATAACAGGGAGATAATCGTGCTACGCAAAATGGTGTTGTTGAAGAACCACGCGACGGCCTGTTGCCGTTGATTTAAGGCCTCAAGATCGAGCAGCGGCTGGCCGACATATTTTTTCAGCAGGCGGCCGCCCATGGATGTTTTAGTCATATCAATAACCGACAGCAGCGATCCCCGGGCCGCTCCCCAACGCAGGCTGCTATACAGCTCCAGATTACGTATGGTCTGCATATCCAGCGTCATAAAGGACGCCGTGGAATAGGTCGACAGATGGGTGAGCAGGCCCACAGCTGCTTTCTGGTTCTCCCTCAGATAAGCGACAACGGCGCCGGCCGCACCCACTGCCAGCGGCAGATATTCACAACCATAACCTTCCAGAGATGATGCAGAGAAAAGTTCCAGCAACGACTGCGCGGCGCTCTCCTGCTCAAAGAAATAAGCTTCGACCTCGGTTACATTGCGGAAAGCGCTGATTTCAACGTATCCCGATGATTTCGGCACGATGAGCTCGGCCGGATTCAACCTGGCTAACTCGTCGGCAGCCCGGCCGCGGTCCACCTGAGTTACGGCAAACTCTCCCGTAGTGATATCTGCAAAAGCGATGCCGGCCTGGTCCTTATGCATCAGCAGGCTGACCAGATAGTTATTGCTTTTCTCCGTCAGCAGGCCGGGCTCGATCAGTGTGCCGGGTGTAACCACCCTGATCACATCGCGTTCAACCAGGCCCTTTCCCGGTAGTGTCAATTGTTCACAGATCGCTACCTTATAGCCGCGGCTTATCAGTCGCGCCAGATAGTTCTCCAGTGCATGGTAAGGTATACCTGCCAGCGGGACTTTTACGCCCTTGCCCATCTCCCGCGAAGTGAGCACGATCTCCAGCTCGCGGGAGGTGATCCTGGCATCCTCGTCGAAGGTCTCATAAAAATCGCCCAGGCGGAAAAATACGATGGCGCCGGGGTATTTCTGCTTGATGCGAAGGTACTGCTTCCTCAGCGGTGTATGGGATATTTCTTTGGCAGTCATTCTATCACCCGCCAGATGTAGTTGAATGAAGCCTCCCGACCCGGCTCCAGGATCAAAGGCAGCAGTATCACTACACAACTGCACTGGTAGACTTTCTCCAAACCAGCCTCGGAATTGGATATACTCTCCACTGGATAGCGCCAGATAGTCAGCTGCCGGTCGATCTCCAGCTCAAGCTCAAATCCCAGGTAGCGGTTGCCCATGATAAGCCGGCTGACGTCCGATATCTCACCGCTGGAATCAAGATGGGAGTCTGCGATGTCCCTGCCTGCAACACGATAATAGGCTGCCTCGTTTCGACCTCCCCCCAGCAGATTGACATTCCATTCGCCCGTAAAGATCGTATCTATTGAGATATCGCCAGTGTTTTCAAATCTATAATCGATTTTCAAGCTGCCGTCGTTGTGTGCGAGGGTGATATTTTTACTCAGCGCCAGTCTGCACGTGCTGTGCGAAGAAATCAAAGCGCCCTCACGCTCCAGTACGATTTTCAGACCATCGGCTCCCGGGACAATCCTGCAAAGGTAAGGCTGTCCGGCGAAATCTCCCCTGTCCTCAAAAGCATTCTTCCGATAATCCATCATTTCAACCTGTCGGTCCACAAAGCGGTCGACAAGGCTGGAGCGCGGCAATGTGTCATAGATCAACCAGTCCGCGACATCGCCGTCCTTGATCTTCACACCATCATGAATGCTGCGGACGCCGCTGCCATCCTGATGCTGCTGATGCGTGTCCCGACCTGCGGTCAGGACACTGTGGTAGGCCTCAGGTTTGCGCGATACCGTGCTGAGCACGTTATAGGCGTGCTTGCGCAGGTCCCACTCAAATATACTGCCGCCCTCAGCAGGGCTGAGGTAGAGGTTAAGGTCCTCGCCCTCGACTATTATCTCTTCATGGCCGTCACCGTCGAAATCAACCTGTTGCCAGCGGTATCGCTGATCGGCATCGGTCAATACTGCATCTGCACAGTTCTCCGCCTTGATTAAATTGGTGAAGGTAGTCGCCCTTATATCCGGCAGATAGATACCTCCGAATACGCCGTGCCAGTACGGGCAGTTGCATTGCGCTTTCCAGAGGTATTCTATCCCGCAATCAGTTTCATCTAAGCTAGACGCCCGATGAACCCTGGAGCTGACTGCAAGCATCTTCTTCTGCATACGGTTTATCTCGGGGTACTTGACCAGAAAATTTCGCCAGTAGCCGCTGAACAGATTATTCAGAATGTCCCCATCACCGAACGGACGGCGCTTCAGTTCCATATACTGCTCAGACACGTCAGCAGGCAGCGACCATTCCAGCATTTCATCATAGGATGAGCACGGCAGATACACACGGCCTGCAGGGCCATGTCTTTGTGCGTAATCACCGAGTTTGATCGTGGATAGCCATTCCCCATTATTTTCGATAGAAGTAAGAAAATCATCTACCCAGCCTGCTTCCCAGCAGAGTTTTGCCGTCTGCGGCCAGACGCCGAATTTCTCGCCGTCATCACCCAGTACCACTATCCTTTCTCCGCTTTCCGATGCGTTTTCTCTAAAATAGGCGATAACATCGACCACGTTGTGCCAGGGTATAGAGTAACGCAGCTGCTTGTTGATGGGAAAGACCTTGATATACCTGCCCTGTTCCTCGGTTGTGAAGTAGCCGAACAGATCCTTTTCAGACCTGCCCACCATTTTAAAGGCCGTATCGTCCACCAGCGTCCAATCTATCCCCGATTCGGCAAGGACCATAGCCAGTGAGGGCTCCCAGATACGTTCGGCCAGCCACAGGCCGCGTGGCCGGCGCCCGAACTGCTGTTGTATGTACCCGCTCATCCTGCCTATCTGCCCGCTCTTATCGGTATCAGGAATCATGGAAAGGATCGGCTCGTAGTATCCCCCGCCCATTATTTCCACCTGCCCACATGAGATCAACTTCGCCAGCAGAGCTAAGAATTCGGGATGCCGCTCGGAGATCCAGTCCAGCAGACACCCGCTGTAATGCAGGGAAACACTGATAGTAGGGTGACGTTCCAGCGCCTCCAACATGGGCAGATATGCCTGCCGGTAAGAATCTTCAAAAACCCACGGAAAATTGCCGAGAGGTTGATGGTTATGTATGGCCAGGCCCAGATATATGCGCTTCAAATATGCACCCTTGTGCTCAGGTTTTGTGCGCCTTGTCTATGGATACCTTGAGCACCACCTTGTCGCCGACCTTGTCGATATCTCCAGTCAGCAGTGTCCTGGTCCTCATAAACCCCGTCGAGACAATAATGCCCGTCACGTTCCATTTCACTATATCCATCTCGACATCCTTCACACGTCCGACGATGCGCGCACCGGAGTCGATAACCTCTTTTCCGACAATCTCCCGGGACATCATTTCATTAATCCTCCATAAGCAACAGCAGCATATATTTATACCTGATCCATGAAAAGATAATCAGTGATCCGGTCAAATACGTGCCTGGCCGCCATTGCGCTGTAATTAATCTCCTTCTTCTCCTGCTGGCTGCATCCGCTCAACGATACCGATTTCACTGCATTTAATAGAGCTTCCCGTTGCAGAATAAGGCCTTTATCTATCATGCTGATATTCCACATAGGTTTTCTGCTGGCCCACCAGAACTGACAGCTGTGCAACGCGCGGTCCAGTGCGTTTCTGGCCAATCCCGTGTACTCAAGACTATCTGGGGTGTCTCCCACTTCCACAGCCTTGTGCACCACCTTTATGGTAAGGTCCAGATGCTCCCACTGCATCCTGTGCACCGGATTGTCTTTGTCTTTCCACAGAGGGTAGTAGTTACCCGCCTCGATATCTCCCGCCGAGGTGCTCCAGGATGAGGGTCTGGGACTGATCTTCTGGCCCATCGGGAAAATATCCAGAAGCTGGCTGATAGTAACGATTCTGATTTCGTCCGCATCCTGGGATCTCTCGAACTCGAAGAGTTTACGATGCTGCTCAGCCAGCGGCTTCTGCTCGAGCATAACAGCCTGGCTTTCTTCGGCCGGCACCAGTGTCTCATATACCTGGGACAAAAATAGTCTGTCCCAGTGCTGTATATGATGGCCGAACGTTTCCGCATCCATGGCCGTTATTACATAAATATCTCCCTCGCCCTGGTGTAACTGTTTTAAATGCTGGATGAATCCGTTCCCATCCACATCCTTAAAGCTGATTTTATTGCTGAGTATATCATCACGGAAAAACACTGCCAGCGACTGTCCGCCATAATCGATACGATGAATTACATCCATAGGCCATCCCACGGGACAGGCAATGCCACTGACTAAGACCCACTCATGGCGGGCTGCGCTGATAGGCCCCGCAATGTCCCTGGAATAGCACATCTCGGGAGGGAAGAAGCCCCTCGGCTGATAAATTTCTCCCAGATACTGCCGGTTGGTGGTCTGATTGAGCATGATCTGCCTGGACATCTCATCTTCAGGTATCAGAGGCATTATAGGATGGTATTTCCCCGAGCCGGTAAATTCTATCTGTCCACCCTCGGCCAGCTTGCTCATCTTGCTCAACACATCACCGTACCCGTACAGACCGAGCATTTCGCTTAGAACACCGTTGATATTGAACGTGGCTTTTGCCCGGGGGAATTCGTCAAATACCTCCAGCACCGGACGGTAAGACTCGTTAGCCACTTTCATCAACACGGCGGGGGTTTGAGTCGGCGGCTGATAAAAATGGAAAAGAGGCGCCCAGTAAATCATGCTTTTGTCCCCAACATTTCACGCGCATATAATGCAGCGCCCGTAAGCTCTGCATCCACACCCAGTCCTGGTCTGACCAGACGTACTGAACTGACGGGCAGCTCAATAGAGTTAGCCTTCATCGATTTCCTGGTCGGCTTCAAAAGCATTTCTCCCATCTTTGATACACCACCCCCGATAATTATCATCTGAGGGTTCATCAGGTTCACCAAATTGGCAATCCCGATACCGAGATAGCCTGCCGATTCTTCGATAACAGCCAGGGCCAGGGTATCGCCCTTACGAGCGGCAGCGGCAACCGTCTCTGCAGTTACGTTGCTGACTTTATCGTGTACAAGACCCGGCATGATGCTTTTTTCGCCCCGTCTTAATCGACTTTTTGCCAGCCTGGCGATCGCTGTGCCTGAAGCCATGGCTTCAAAGCATCCGTGCTTGCCGCATTTACACAGCGGTCCTCCTATCTTAATAATCATATGCCCGATCTCAGCAGCGCTCCCATCCGTGCCCTGGTACAGCTCGCCGTTAATAATCATGCCTCCACCGATGCCGGTGCTGACGGTTATGTATATCATATTATTCAGCCCTCGCCCGGCGCCGAGCCTGTGCTCTGCCAGTGCAGCAGCATTGGCATCGTTCAGCATGAAAATCGGCCCACCCAGCGATTTAACCAGCCTATCTCTGAGAGGTATATTATGCCAGTGTGGAATGTTGGGCGAATCACCTACCAATCCTCTGTTGATATCTATCGCCCCAGCAACCGCAATACCGATACATCCGACCTGTTTTCTTTTCAGCCCGGACTTTTCAATCGCATTTATTATCGCCGCGCTCAGGCGATTAATCACACTGTTCGGCCCCTCGCTTCCACGCGTCAGACAGTGTATTCTCGATAGCATTGCGCCATCTGTATCAAAAACAGCGGCTATTATCTTTGTGCCACCGATATCCACTCCGACAACAGGCACTTTAAACCGGTCCATCTATCTTCAACTCCAGTGCTCGTTTGTAAAGAGTCTCATACCGTTGGGCCGACGTTTGCCAGCTGAAATCCAATTCCATCACACGTTTTATTGTCCTTTGCCAGGCTGTTTTGTTACTGAATACCTCCGCCGCTTTTTTGAGTGTAAAAGCCAGCGCTTTTGCAGAGTACTCCGAGAATACAAAACCCGTTCCCTGTTTAAGATCGCTGCTCAGATTGCGTACCGTATCGGCCAGCCCTCCAGTATTGCGCACGACCGGCAACGTCCCATAGTGCATGGCGATCATCTGTCCCAGGCCGCACGGTTCCCAGAGCGACGGCATAAGGAAAAGGTCCGATCCCGCGTAAACAAGGTGCGCCCTGGCATTATCGTAGGTGATATAGGCCCTCACATTGTCCGGGTACCTCGATTCAAGCTGCAGCAGTGCTTCTTCGTAATACTCTTTTCCACGTCCCAGGAAAACAAACCTTGCTCCTGTCGATTTTATCACTTCAGGAAGAGCATTAATTATGATGTCCATGCCTTTTTGTTCATCCAACCTGGAGACCATACCCACCAGCGGAGCCTCGGGCCGCGGTTTCCAGCCGGCCGTTGTCAGCAGTTTAAGCTTGTTCACCGCCTTGCCGGTAGTATTTTCGCTGTTATAATTAGCCTCAATCAAGGGATCACTTCCCGGATCGTACTCATCATATCCCACACCATTGATGATACCGAAAAGGCTGCTCTTGCGAAACTCGATGAACGCCTGCATGCCGCAACCATATTCGGCGGTAAGTATCTCCCGGGCGAAATTCTCGCTGACGGTATTTATTACATGTGACCAGAGTATACCCTGCACGATTAAATTCCAGGGTAAATCGGCCATGCCGGCAACCTGCCCGAACCAGTACCGGTTTATGTCGGATCGATACAAAATGCGATCGTCGAAATTGCCCTGATACTTTAAATTATGTATTGTGAATACCGTACGGCAATCATACTTACCTGTCCTCAGCAGTAGCGGAAGCAAGGCAGTATGCCAGTCATGGCAGTGGACTATCTCGGGCTTCCAACCCAGGTAAGGCAGCGACTGGCTGACACAGTCGCAGAAGGCCCAGAATTTTTCGACCTCATCGCCGCCGTAAACAGTTTCGGACCTGGAAAAAACATCGCTGGACAATAAGTAGACCGGAACTTCATCGAGGACGATCTGCTCCAGCGTGATCTTTCTGTATTCCTTGAGGGAAAATACTATGAGGTCGCGGATAACAGTCACAGCTCTATAGGAAGAGTAGTCCACGAAGCCGTATTTAGGCACTAACACGCGGACCTGGTGCCCCATCTTAGTCAGCTCCGCCGGCAGGGACCTGACGACATCTGCCAGACCTCCCACCTTGGTCAGGGGAGCGATTTCCGAAGCTGCAAAAAGTATCTTCATAATTAACGGTCCCGGTTTGGATATGCTTAAGCTTCAGTTATGCGGAATCAGCTTTGTCAGACCTGATATCTGCGAAGGCTCTTTCCCCTGATCGTTTCGCCGCTTTCAACCGTCTTGGAAGCGAAATCTGTGGCCTCCACCCAGGGCTCTATCTTGCAGTTTTTTCCGATCATTACATCGGCTGGTATCCTCGCGCCTTTGCCGACCAGAGTAATGCCGGCATCCAGATGTTCGGGCTCCTCCTTGTTAGCAGTGAGATCGTCTCCGGCTCCCAGATAGCACCCACGACTGACCCAGACCTGTTTATCGATAATACTCTTTTCTATAACAGCGCCACGGCCGATAGTGGTGTCTTCGAAGATGATTGAGTTCTTTACTATCGCTTCCTCCTCGATGAAAACGCGCGGTGATATGATTGATTCTATGACCGTTCCGTTGACGATCGCCCCGTTACAGATGAGCGCCCTGTTCACCCGGGCGTGAGGCCCCAGTTTGACGGGCGGGTATCCCTGCGTGATGGTTCTCACCTCATTCTCCGGATTATAAAGGTTCAGCTCAGGAAGATCCACGATCAGGTCCATATTGGCCTGCCAGTATGCTTCCACGGTTCCCACGTCGCGCCAGTAGCC
>JAQTLG010000004.1 GCA_028715025.1 Dehalococcoidia bacterium
GGATGAATGCCGGGGCTCCTCCATTAATGACCGCCTATGAACTTGCAGAAGTAGAAAGTTTGATCAGATAGAAGAAGGGATAGGATGATTACAAAAAAAGTCAGTAAAAAAGACATCCGGAAACTGCTCGGCACATGGAATCAGGAATGTAACGTCATTGTTCCCAGCAGGGTGGATGGAGTTGTCGGAATGGCTGCGTGGGACAACCAGGATATCAGTTTTCTGGACTGGTACCGCAATACCGTTATCCCCCCCAAATCCTGTTTCCTTCCCAAGTCCGAGGTAATGATGAGCTTCAAGAAGAACGAAAACGGCTATAATCTGGAAGTCCCCACCAATGAACACTGGCAGGTTATCTTCGGCGTCAGGCCGTGCGATGCCAGGGCAAACGCTATCATAGATCATGTTTTTGCCGTGACGTACGATGACTATTACTACATATCCAAGAGGCGGAATACCCTGCTGGTAGGTCTCAGCTGCACCAATCCGTATGACAGCTGCTTCTGCACTTCTTCCAATATCGATCCCACCGAGTCGGAATACGTTGACCTTATGTTTACGGATATAGGCGATGACTTTGTGATAGAAGATTTTACCGGAGGCGGCAAGGCTTTGCTGAATATGTCGAATACGCTTAAAAAAGTGACCAAGGCCGACATCGAGAAAATAAAGGAAGTGAAAGCTGCTTCGGTCAGTAAAATAAAAAAGACTGTGGACACTGAAAACGCAGACCGCAAGCTGGGGAGTCTTTTTAATGACACAGATTACTGGGAGCGGATATCTGCGAAGTGCATCAGCTGCGGGATATGCACTTTCCTTTGCCCGACATGCTTCTGTTTTGATATCAACGATGAAATGATCAGAAAGCAGGGGGCCAGGTACCGGGGCTGGGATAGCTGCAGCTTCAGGTCATATACCAGGATGCCCATGGAGAATCCCAGGGAGGAAAAGTGGCGGCGTGTCAGGCAGAGAGTATGCCATAAATTTGAGTTTTTTCCTATGAACCTCGGTATTAACGCTTGTGTGGGTTGCGGCAGGTGCATACGTTCATGTCCTGTGAACTGGGATATCACGCAGGTCATAGCCGGCCTGCCCGCGGAGGCAGGCATTAAAAGCGGGAAATAACCAACGATAGAAATTGGTGGGGATTACAAGATGATTATTACGCAGATTAAGCAAAGAAGAAAAGAGCTTGACCGGGATAAAAATGTTTATGTACCGCACATGGTGCTGGTGGATAAAATCATAGAAGAAACACCCACCGTGCGAACGATCCATTTTCATTTCAAAGATCCTGAATTGAATAAAGAGTTCACCTTCGAGGCAGGCCAGTTTGCAGAGCTTTCAATCTTTGGCGTGGGAGAGGCCACCTTTTGTATCTCCTCGAGCCCTACCAGAAACGACCACTGGGAATGTGGCATCAACAGGGTCGGACTGGTCACCGCTGCCCTGCACAGGCTTGGCGTCGGAGCCGAGATAGGGTTCAGGGGGCCTTACGGCAACCATTTCCCGCTTGATATTATGGCCGGGAAAAATCTCGTCTTCGTCGGTGGTGGAATCGGGCTGGCGCCCCTTCGCTCACTTATCTGGAATGTGCTGGATAATAGGGACAAATACGACAAAATAGCCATCATTTACGGCGCCCGCAGTCCGGGCGACCTTTGTTTTAAATATGATCTTGATACCTGGGAGGCGGATCAATCACTGAATACCATCATAACTGTGGACAAGGGCGATGCAATGTGGAAGGGGAGAGAGGGCTTTGTTTCTGAGGCTTTGAGGGATGCTGCGCCGTCCAGCCGTAATGCCGTGGCGGTTGTTTGCGGGCCGCCGGTCATGATCAGGTCAACCTTCCCTGTTCTGGAGCAATTGGGCTTCATGCCGGACCAGGTGATAACGACACTGGAAAAAAGGATGAAATGCGGCATTGGAAAATGCGGGAGGTGCAACATAGGCAATTTGTATGTATGCCGCGACGGCCCTGTGTTCAGCTACGCACAGATCAAGGGTTTTATATCCGACGAGTATTAATCTGAGGCTGTATTTGCTGCATATATACTTAAACATATGGAAAGGATAAAATTATAGGTTAGGCAGGTGGTGGGAATTTATAAAGGCAGTGAAGTATTGTCTATGAACGGTCAGATGGTCAGCCGGAGCTTGAGAATATTACGCGATCTCCGTTTCTGGGTCGTTTGTGTTATGTTTGCCTTCTGCATCTTGTTTATGTATCCGCAGATGCTGTTACCAGGCACATACTCGTATTTCTCATTTTTAGGTGTAACACGTCATGCCATAGAACGTATCCTGTTCTTGCTGCCCATCGGCTACGCTACGTTCGTTTTTGGCACTGTGGCGGGCCTGATAAGCTTGCTGCTCGCGGCTGCTGTAATGTTGCCTCACGTTTTCCTTGTCTCGCAGTATTTTTCGGATGCGCTATTTGAGACCATCGGAGTATTGATAATCGGAATGTTAATCATTTTCTGGTTTGACCGCTACAGGAAGGAAAGGGAACGTGAAAGGTTGACCAAGGCCAAACTGGAGATAGCCGACCGGGAACTCCAATCCGTATTTGAGATAACGCGAAAGAATGAGGAGCGGCTCTTTGCATTAAATGAAATCTCCGCCATATTAAGCCAGTCTCTGGAGCTGGATGAAATACTGAATACCGCCGCTGAAGAAATCATGCAGGTAATGAGCCTGGATATAGTACTCATTTTTCTGCTGGATAGAGACAATAATAATCTCAGGATTTCAACACACCTGGGAGTTAAAGAGGAATTAGTATCTTCTTTAGATGAATTGAATGTAGATGAAAGCTTCGTAGGCCGGGTTGTCTGGACCGGCAAGGTCAATCTGATTGAGGATATTGACAGCAGCAGGTCAGTCATATCGGCAATTGAAAAGCGTGCCGGTATCGTTGCTGGAATCGCCGTCCCGCTCAAAGCAAAAGGAAGGATTGAGGGAGCGCTGGTCGGCGCTATGCGTAGCCCCCGTCAATTCATCTCTGAGGAAGTAGAATTGCTCTCAACAATGGGCGGTCAAATAGGAATGGCAGTTGAAAACGCCAGTTGCTATCAAAGGGAGTGTACCGCGGCCGAGATGGCACTGGTTTCGGAGAGGAAGCATCGCGATTTATTTGAAAATGCGCATGATGCAATCTGGGTACATGATATGGACGGTAATATCGTAACCGCCAATATGGCTGCCGGGGAACTTACCGGCTACAGCTTGAAAGAAGCTCGTAATATGAACGTGAGGAGCTTTCTTACCGAAGAGAGCCTCGCGCTGGCCGGTCAGGTCAGGCAGCACCTCCTGGCACGTGAAAAGGTGGAGCAACCTTATGAGCAGCGTATTATCAGGAGAGATGGGACGGAAGCGATAGTGAAGCTCAGCACCAGCCTGGTTTTCGAGGACGGCAAGCCCACCGGTTTTCAGAATATCGCCAGGGATGTAACCAGGGAAAAAGAGATGCAGGACCAATTGAGCAAGGCTTACCAGGAGCTCAGAGAGTCGCATGAGCGGCTGAAGGAAAGTCAGCAGCAGCTTATCCAGGCTGAGAAGCTGACGTCGCTGGGGCAACTGGCTGCCTCCATAGCCCACGAGGTGAATAATCCGTTGTCAGGCATTCTAACCTATACCCAGTTGCTCGAGAAGAAGATAAAGAGCGGCAACGTTGACAACGAGGTTTCACTCAACTATCTGTCGAAAATGGAAACCGAGCTTGTGCGCAGTACCAGGCTGATCCGTAATCTGCTCGATTTTGCCCGCCAGTCTCCTCCAGCGTTCCGTCAGGTAAACCTGAACGAGATTGTCAACCGCGCTTTTGACCTGACTGCTCACGCCGCCCAGCTCCAGCATGTTCAGGTAAATAAAGAGCTTGATGAATACCTGCCCGCTTTAATGGCTGATTTTGACCAGTTACAGCAGGTTTGCACCAATCTCATTTTAAATGCCATCCAGGCCATGCCCAAGGGTGGAACATTGACCATCCGCACAATGTCGGATGACAGCCAGGTGAAATTGGAAATCCAGGATACCGGCGTCGGCATTTCCAAGGAAAATATGGCCAAACTGTTTACACCTTTCTTTACTACCAAGCGTGAGGTCAAAGGCGTCGGCCTGGGACTGGCCGTATCCTATGGAATAATCCAGCGGCACAACGGGAGAATCGAGGTCAAGAGCAGGGAAGGCGAGGGGACGACTTTCACGGTTTATTTGCCCCTGCCCGCAGAGAAGCCGGCAGAAAAAATAAGCAGCGACCGGGTTTGAACAGGGATGTCGGAGGTAGAAAACATGAAATCTGAAAAAAGAAAGATACTGCTGGTGGAAGATGAGACGTTACTCAGGGAGGCTTTGAAGGAATGGCTTGTAGAAGATGGATATAACGTGGAAGTAGCGCAATCCGGAGAGGAAGCTCTGGAAAAGGTCAAAAAGGAAGAGTACGGCATCGTTGTGCTGGATTTGAGATTGCCCGGGATCGATGGTTTGCATGCATTCGAGGAAGTCCAGGACATTAAACCCGGTACCAAGGGATTGATCATCACCGCTTATCCGTCACAGGAAACACAGGACAGGGCCAGGGAAATAGGGCTTATCGATTACCTGCCCAAGCCGTTTAAAATCGAGGACCTGGAGAAGATCATCAGTGGGGCGCTGGACGAACTGGACAAAAAGGAAGCCAAGGGCGAGGACGTATGGCTGGAGCTTGGCGCAGTATCTTTCAGGATATGTACGCGCAACTATGAATGCGGCCACTGTGCCTTTGCGCAGGATATACAGGATAGGTTCGGTACCATTTCTGTTATCGGCGAACGGGAAGTCGAGAAGCTCCGGAAATTACCGGGCAATCAAAGGCTTTGCCGTTATACGTCGGTACATTTCGTCAAGAAGGAAAAGGCCGGCTTGAAATCCAAAAAGCGTGCCAGGGCCAGGGGGTGATCTATGATAGGTTGTACATGGTATCAGGGTGAGAGTGTCAAATAGGAGGTTGAATTGTCATGAAACCCATATTGATTGTTGATGACGAAGCTATTGTTCGCGATTCCATAGGAGATTGGCTGCGCAACGCCGGTTACCAGGTGGAGACTGCTGAGACGGGTGAGATAGCCCTCGAGATGGTGGAGAAAAGGGAATACAGCATTTTGATCCTGGATGTCAGGCTTCCTGGCAAAAGCGGCATTCAGGTTCTGAAGGAGGTTAAAGCGTCCAAGCCCCATATAAAGTCGATCATTATAACGGCCTTCCCGTCGCAGGGAGTGGCGGATGAGGCGATGAGGCTGGGAGCCGTTGACTTCCTCATCAAGCCGGTGCTGTGTGAAAACCTGGAGCGGCTGATACTGGAGACGCTCGCTAAATGCGAGAATGAGACCAGGGTTTAGATTACAGGGAAATTCACCGCAAATCTGCATAGTGGTACAATTCCCCGCATATATTCCGATGCCTTTACCCGTTGGAACGGTCACGTAATGAGGCATTAGATGAAGGAGAATAGGCGAAATGAGAGATGCGGGCCAAACAATCGGCAACCTGATCGACAAAGCAAGCGTTTCTATTATCAGTTCCGTCGATGCAGACGGATTTCCCAATTCGAAGGCGATGCTCCCGCCGAGGAAAAGGGAAGGCATCAAGTATTTCTTCTTCACGACCAATACATCCTCAATGAGGGTCGCTCAATATCTAAAAAATCCAAAAGCCTGTATATATTTCTTCGATAAACGCTTCTTTAGGGGTGTTATGCTCAGCGGTACAATGAAAGTCCTGCGTGACAGAGCGTCAAAAGAAATGATCTGGAAGCAAGGCGACGAAATGTATTACCCAAAAGGTGTAACAGATCCCGATTATTGCGTGCTCAGGTTCACTGCCCAAAATGGCAGGTACTACAGCAATTTTAAATCTGAGAATTTCGAAGTTGAGTAGAGGACCGGGCTATCACTCGGCGATCTTGCCGTATAATTCGGGCCTTCTATCACGTATAAAATCCATCTCGAATTCACCGGGTTTGAAAACGACATGCTTCTGCCTGGCCTCGGACAGGCTTACTTCAGCATAAAGGATTTGTTCTTCGTCAACGCCGGCCTGGGCCAGGGTGTCTCCCCACGCATTAATAATCTTGCTGGTGCCTATGAACCGGGTGCCGCGCTCCTCTCCAACCCGGTTCACCGCTACCAGATGTACTTTGTTCTCGTAGGCCCTGGTATTGACCACGTACTTGGCAACCTTTCCCCTGCCCTGCGGCCAGTTCGTGGGGAGGACCAGGATATCCGCACCGAGAAGGGCCATAACGCGGGCGCTCTCAGGGAAATTGCAGTCGTAGCAGATATGGATACCGAAGTTGCCGATAGGGGTCTTATGTACTTCGAAAGGCCTGTCGCCGCGATCAAGGAAGCGGTCGACGCCCAGGAACGGCAGGTGGTTCTTCCTGTACTTGCCGATCAATCCTTCCGGACCTATCAGGACCGCCGCATTGAAGCATCGGTTGCCGTCTTTTTCCAGCAGGCCTGTTACAATGTGGACTCCAAGCTCCCTGCAGCGAGCTGCCAGCCTGTCTGTAGCGGGGCCGGGAACGGTTTCCATAAACGGCATTGCCTCTTCCCGGCTGGAATATACGTAACCTGGCAGGGCGCATTCCGGAAATACTACCAGCTCAGCGCCGTTGGTGGCTGCATTTTTAGCTTCAGATAGTATTTTGTCCAGGTTCTTGCTGTTCTGCATGATGGCAGGGTTCATCTGGACTGCGGCGATCTTAACTTTATCACGCATGGCGCACCTCTCTGTGCAATAGGTTCTTTATTCTATCAGTTTTACTATCGGGATTCCCAAAACCTGTCCACTGACAGGCAGTCGTTGTTGATTTTTTCTGCGCGTCCCAGGTCTGTGCGCATGGAATTGAAGCGGTTAGGTCCGTGAGGTACACCTGGCTGTGTATTACACTGCTCAGTCAGATGAAATAATTTTATCTAATGCGAAAGCATCATTTACCACAGTTATCAGTTCCCTGGCGGAAATTGGTTTATGTATGAAATCATAAGCTCCCAGACTGTAGGCCAGTTTAACCTCCTTTAAACCAGTCGCCGATGGCCCTTCCCTTTCGTCGAGATTTCCTTTTGAACTAAGGAAAACAACGGGGATATTTGCAGTATTTGGATCCATCTTTAGTTCACGGCAAACCTCATAACCGTCAGGCCCAGGCATTCCAATATCGAGGATTATGAGATCCGGCTTTTCTGTTTGTGCCTTGGCTACTCCTTCCATCCCGTCGAATGCTGTACTAACGTCGTAGCCTTCTTTTTCTAAGACACGTGCTGCGACCAAGACAAGTGATTTGTTGTCATCAACTATCAATACTCTTTTTCTATTTGTTGCCATCATCTGCATTACACCTCATAAATATAATTTGTTCTATATGAAATTCTATTTATGTGATCCTCTTTCATTTTTGATAATTATTTAAGTCAAACTGAATTTCCGACGATGAAAAGAAATCCGTAAATTGTTTATATCCGACTTCTAAATGATCGACCAATATTTTCACCCCTTCCAGGTCACCATTGCGTCCTTTTTCCTCAATGCGCTGTGCGAGGTCACCGAGTTTCATGCCTCCGAATGTACGCGCATTGCCTTTTATGGAATGCGCAGCCGCTTTGACCTTCTGTGCATCTCCAAACTCTACCCCCTCTTTTAACAGCTGCAATTGTTCTGGATAGTCCTGCTCCATAAATATGCCGAGAGCCTCCCGTAATAGTTCCCTGTCGCCTCCGACTGCGTCTAAAGCGATTTCCAGGTCGACAGTGTCACCATCGACGGGTTTCTTTGCTTCACCTCCACTTCCGTTAACTTTGCCTTCTTCTCGCAATAGTTTATCGATCATGGCATAGATATCTTTGCTATTGGCCGGCTTGACTAGGAAATCATCCACACCGGCAACTAAACACTTTTGTTTATCTTCTTTTGTGGCATAAGCAGTCATGGCGACAATCGGGATATGCCGGCCGGACTGTTTCTCCCTGCCCCGGATAACTTTAGTCGCTTCCAGTCCGTTCATTACAGGCATTTCCACATCCATGAATACCATGTCAAAATGACTGTCAGCGATCTTTTCGCAGGCCTGTACACCGTTCCCAGCTATAGATACAACGTGTCCCCTTTTCTCCAGCATCTTTTTCGCAATTAATTGAGAGGTGGCGTTATCTTCTGCAACCAGTATGCTCAACTGTGGGCTGTCAACACCGGAGGTCTCGGCAGAGCTGTTTTCCTGTTCCGAACTGGAATTGATACCCAGGGAGCTCAGGATGCACTTAAATAACTTTCTTCTGTAAATTGGCTTAACAACATAGTTTGATATTTCCATCTCCTTGCAACAGTCCAGGTCTCTGCCAATGGAGGATGTTTCGAGCATCATCAAGATGACAGGTTTATTAGCTGCGGTACACTGAATTTGCTCAGCTACAGCGAAGCCATCATTTTCCGGCATATTCTTATCCAGAAGGATAAGGTCAAAGCAATTCAAACTGTCTCCATTTTTCTTAAGCAGCCTTAATCCTGACTGGCCATCCGGGGCTTCGGTTACCTGCAGCCCCCATTCCCTCAACCACCGGCCTAACAGGAGGCGGTTGGATTCGTTATCATCAATCAATAATGCGCGGGTATTGGCAAGCTCAGTATGTTTGGCTGCCGGGAGATGCTCCATAGCAGCCTGCTGCTGACCGGTTCCGTTCTTCGCGGCGAATTTTGCTGTGAAGTGAAACGTGCTCCCAATTCCGATGTCACCTTCTACCCAAATATTCCCTCCCATCTTTTCTACCAGGGAACGTGATATCGTCAATCCGAGACCGGTGCCGCCCCGGCGCCGTTCCATCGAACCATCAACTTGCGAAAAGGCGTCGAAAATCAGCGCCTGTTTTTCCTTTGATATTCCGATTCCAGTATCCTTAACGGAAAAATGAAGCACTACCTCCCCGTTCTCATCAAAGTCTTTATCAATAGATATAAGTATCTCTCCCCTTTCGGTGAACTTGACCGAATTGCCGAGCAAATTGAGCAATATCTGTCGCAGGCGGGTGGCGTCACCCCGTACTACAGTCGGGACGTCAGGCGATAACTGATATATTATTTCCAGGCCTTTTTTTTGAGCTATCATGGCCACTGTATTCAAAGATGCCTCGACAATAGCTTCCAGATCGAACTCTTCACACTCCAATTCAAATTTGCCTGCTTCAATCTTGGAAAAATCCAGGATATCGCTGATAACGCCTAATAGTGAATCGGCCGATGACCTGGCTAAGGCCAGGTATTCCTGTTGTTGGAGCTCCAGTTTGCCGTCCGCCAGCAGCTCGAGTACGCCGGTTACTCCGTGCAATGGCGTCCTGATCTCATGACTCATACGGGCCAGGAATTCACTTTTTGCCTGGTTGGCAGTGTTAGCTTCAACTATTGCCTGGCGCAGCGATACCTCCAGTTCAGCCAGGCGGTCACGCTGCGATTTAATCTCGTCCTCCATCTGCCTCCGCTCGGTGACATCGTTAATCGTCATGAGATTGCACAGCTGATTATTAATGTGTAATATCTTGGCGGCAAATACCCCCCTCCTTATTTGACCCGACCTGTTCCTGTATGTGATTTCTGCATCGCTGACTTTGTGTTCCTTTCTGAGAAGCGGCGCTATTCTTGCATGCTCATCTGCATTCGGCCATAGTTGGAGTTCCCTCGCGGTACGACCCAAAACGTCCTCACGGCTGCAATCAATAAGTTTGAGAAAACTCTCGTTAACTTCAATGAATTTTCCATTACTGAAAGAAGTAATAGCCGAAGGAATGGGGTTTGAGTCAAAGGCAATAAAGAAAGCTTCATAGGCAATTATGTTTTTTAGAGCATTGGAACAGTGTGCGCTGACCATTTCCAGGATATCCAGCGGGATCTCTCCATCAAGAACGAAGGCCAGGGTACCCCATTTCAGGTCATCAAGTATGACCGGCACAAAGGCGAAACTTTTTATTCCCAGCGTGTGTTGTACCGAATCGCACATAGCCTCCGGCCAGACATTCTGCATAATCTGAGATAACTTTTCCTTAATAATAGGGCTGTTACTTTCTCCAAGCTCTCGAACAATCCCAAACTGTGAGGACGTGACACGTATTTTTCCATCACCTGAAATCTTTTCCAGAAAGTCTGTCAGGTTGAAACCGAGTGCGGCAAGAGTACTTGCAGTATTGCCGTCCCTTATACTGGAAGAGTACATGGGGACTAACATGTCTCTGTCCTCGTTATATTTCAAAGCTAACACAAATCTGACGCCGGGTAGTTCCCGGGACCTTTCGGCAACCAGGCTCAGCACATCGGCTGAGGTTTTGCTTTTGTCGGTGCCCAGCGCAATTTCCCTTACCTTGGATAATTGATCGTTTCTGCGCTGTAATTCGGCATTTGAGCGTTTCAAATCTTCAAGAATCTCCTGAAGCTCCAGTTCAGTGCGCTTGCGCTCGGTAACGTCATGGGAGATGCCACGCAGCCCGACCATCTCGCCTTTATCATTCCGGATAGGGAAGATCGAGTCTTCGCGGTAGTTTATTGTGCCATCCTTTTTAACGCCCGTGGCAGAGCGCCGTAACTCAGGGACACCGGAAACGAAGACCCTGACATAATCAGCTACGATTTTGGACCAGTTATCGCGGGGCGTAAACTGCTTATAGCTCATACCGAGCATTTCTTCCCTGGGGAATCCATACATGCGGGCCGTGGCCTCGTTAACGAAAGTGATGATGCCCTTCACATCAATTTCGTAGTACGCCTCCTCCATTTCTTCGAGGATAGCGCGGTATTTGGCCTGGGAATCCAGGAGTTCCTTTTGCAGCTTTTTCAGGTCGGATATGTCTGAGAAGGTCTCAAGCAGCAAATCCCGGCCGTCCAGGTTGACACAGACCGCGGTCTTATAGACCGGGATAGATGTGCCGTCTTTTCTGAGAAAGACGCATTCTGCTTTATCGAAGGTCATCCCCGGCATGGTCAGGGGGCATTTACCTTCATCCGGCGGACAAACATATTTGCGGCATACCGAACCGATCATTCTGTCCCTGAATTCACCGAACATCACGGCTGCCGTCTGGTTAATATCAACGATGTGGTGGGTGAGAGGGTCTATCAGCATAATGCCGGAGGGTGTCAGGTTCAGGACGGTGCGGTACTTCTCTTCGAGCTTCGAGAGACTATCTTGCAGCTCTTCCGGACGGGGTATTTCGGTCACAACACGGCCAAGGAAGTTTTTCAACTTCCTCTCATTGCGCATCCGCACACCCCCTACCTCCGGCGGCCGATGCGCCGGTTACCTCCAGAACTATGCCCATTTGACGATAAATTAATCTTACAGGAGTTGCGATAAAGAAATCTGCTGCTGACCGGCTAACTTTGGCTAGACTAATGGTTCTATTGGTAGTTGTGGTTTAAACTACCTCGATGCCCTCGATGCGGAACTCGGTGCCTGAGATAAGCGTGTAATTTTTAGCGGAGCAGCCCGGGCAGGCGATCTCCTCATCGTGTATGCGGTCAAGGTCGATTTCGAATTCCCTGCCGCATTCGTGGCAGCTGCATATAATGGGATTGACTGTGACCAGGATTTCAGCCTCTTCAGCCATCGTCCCTTTGCGGATAAAGTTGAAGTAATATTGAATCCATTCCTTCTTGACGTCGCGCAACGCGCCCAGGCGCAGGAAAACGGCGACCACTTTTTGTGACCCGGCTTCCCGGGCGTAACTCACGGCCGTATCCAGTATATCCTGCACCAGAGAAAGCTCATGCATGGCTTACGGCCTGTCCGTACTATGTTCCGGCGTGTGCCCGCCTGGCCCGATCGGCCTCCGCTTTTTCACGCCCCATCCTTTCCTGGTTATCAAAAAACGTATCGTCCTGCGGAATCGTCAGCCTGTCATCGGGTTTTCTCTCCAGGATCAACGCCCCGCTGGGGCAGGTTGTCACGCACAGGCCGCAGCCGAAACATCTTACCTGATTAAAAACGGTCTTCTTATCCTCATTGACGGTCATTGCCTTCATGGGGCAGCGCTCCGCGCATTTGCCGCAGTCGATGCAAGCTGTCTCATCCCTGGTGCATTTGTAATTGCTCCAGGTCTCAAAACCCGTGCCCTGTTCGATTTTGGCGCCGATCAGGATGCCGCAGTGGCATCTGGCGCAGTTACAGAATCCGGAGCATTCTTTGGCGTGGGCCGCCTGGACGAAAAGCCCGGCGCTGTCGTCATTATGCAGGATTTCAAGGGCTTGTTCGACCGTTATCACATGGGGATTCCCAATCCCTGACTCAAGCATGAATTCCGCCATCCGGCCGAAGGCGATGCACACATTTATATTATCTGTGCACGTACAGGGTTTCCTGGCGAACAGGGCTATCTTTCTGCAGGCACAGTCGTTGGCAACGATCAGCGTCTGTCTTTTGATGGTCGATTCGATATCATCGACAGGCAGCAGCTTTCCGTCCTTTACCGTGTCGGCGCGGATAGGGACGATCCTGGCTATGGGCAGGCGGTAATCCAGCAGGGTTTTGCCGAACCCGTCTTTATAGAACTGTCCCATATTGGCGGCGTCCTGCCGGTCGAATGTATCCACGCGGAATTCCCACAGGCCGTGGATGAAAGGGATGATGCGGTATTTTTTCTCCGCACCATGCCGTTCCCAGTAAAGCAGGCCTTTCTTTGCCATCGACTCCAGCCGTTCCTGCGCCTCCTTCAGGCTGATGCCCATGTGGTCGGCTACCTGCTGCGGTGATTGCAGGCCCGGCTTGAACTCTATGAAAAACTCGGCCTCGGCCTCGCTGAACGTCTTTTTCAGGAAGGCCATCTCGGACCCTTTCTCGGTTCTGGGATAGCCCTTGGTCATACCATCTAATTTTTGGCGCAGCATCTCATATACATCTGTCATTTTCATTCCTCATTTCGTGCGGTTTCACAGGACAAAAAGATCCTCGTGAAACATATTTTTGTATTACGGCCCTAAGATTTGGAGTATAGTCTTATCTTCCGGAGATTGTCAAAGCCAAGACGGCTTTCAAGGCACAAAGAAAATTTTTTCTCCACCCCCTTGACAAATTAAATTATAGTTGTATAATACATTAATTGTAGAATACAAATATTGTATATATCAATAAAGAGGTGCTATATGACGGAATCAGAAAGGTTCAGCAGGAACGTAGATTTTTCTAATGAGGTACATCGGCTTTTAGGTCAAATAGCTAAAAACAACGAGATGTACGAACAGGCTTGCGTCACGTTCTTCGGGGTGACAACTTCCCAGGGCGGTACGATTTTGTCACTGCCTATCAACAGTACCTTGAAGATGAATGAGCTGAGCGCCGTTGTTGGAGTCGACAGCAGTACGATGACCCGCATGATTGATCAGCTGGTTGACAAGGGGCTGGTATATCGCAAAGTCGATGAGAAGGACCGCCGGCTGGTTTGTGTCGGGTTAACGGCTCCGGGACGGAAACTGCACAGGGAATTGGACAGTGCGTTCAAGGGCTATCAAAAGGACTCCCTGGGTGAAATCCGGGAGGAGGAGAGGGCGGCGATCATCCAGTCCCTGGAAAAGCTTAACGGTTCAATTGCGAAAGGTGTTGAGAACTGCTGCAAGAAATATTGCGGCTGCGGGGATTCGACAACCTGTTGTGAGAATAAGTAAACCAATGTCCAACTGGAATAAAAATTAATCAGGAGGTACGGCATGTCAACAGTGGAATCCGGAAACAGACACAATGAAGAAGGGAGGAAAGAAATGGAAAATAGGAATTCGAGACTTGAACGTTTTTCCTCAAGCCTTGGCTGGGGGCTATTTTTCATACTAATCGGTACCATGTTCTTCGCTCAAAACAAAGGCTGGCTGCATGGGGAGGGATGGTCATACTTCGCCATTGGCCTGGGAAGCATCCTGGTAATCGGTTTTCTGGTGCGCTATTTCGGCGCTGAGCATAACCGCTGGGGCGCATTGGGCAGTCTGGTTGTTGGACTCGCCCTGGTATGCATCGGAGCGGCTTCCATCTACGGTTTTGGCGATTGGTGGCCGCTGGTGTTGATCCCCATCGGCGTCATTTGCCTGGCCAGGGCGTTCTGGGGAACCGGACATCAATCGTATTCACATTGAAAAACCAATTAAACCCTATGACAACCTTAGTGTTAACGCGAACTTTAAAATAACTGAAAAAAATAATTAAAAGGAGCTAATCATGGCATCAAAATGTGCAACCTGCCCGATGAGGAAAAAGGCCGAGGCGAATCCTGAGAAGGTCATGAGTAAAATCTGGAAATGGCATACTACCTGGTGTCCGGGATGGAAAGCCTACCAGAAGGAGCTGGCAAAAGGCGGATAAAAAACGGACTGGCTGATTGTGGCGCGGCGGCTGCCGCCGCGCCGGCCAGATCACAAAGAATCAATAATATGGAGGAATAAACGATGTTTGAGGTTATTTATTATTCCCTGACGGGTAATACCAGGAAAGTGGCGGACGCCATTGCCGGCGAGCTTGGCGTTGAGGCAAAGAATATCAAGGCCGTCGACACAGTAGCTCAGGATGCCCTTATCTTTCTCGGTTCAGGCTACTATGGAGCGGTACTTGTCAAAGAAATCAGCGAGTTCATTGAGAAGAATCAACTGCAGGGAAGAAAAATCGCCCTGTTCGGCACTTCGGGATTTGGTTGGGAGAAGGAGCTCTCCCTGATGGAAAAACAAATAGCCAATAAGGGTGTAGAGGTTGTCGGCAGATTCAACTGCTTCGGTCGGTTCGCGGCCGTGAAAATAGGGCATCCCACGACCGAGGAACTGGATCAGGCGAGGACATTCGCCCGAACAATTGTACAGCGTGTTTCTGCGAGACAACCTATCGCAGTCACAGCATAGGATTGTCATTAGTCGAAAAATAACGAAAGGAGAAAGTAAATGGATTGGGGAATTGTAGTTTCAGTCCTGGTCGCAATGGCCATATTCCTGGCCGCCACTATAGTCCTGGTTCTTATGATGGTTGGCCTGTTTGCATGGCGCATAAAAAAGCACATGCGGAAACAGGGCTCAATGGCCTTTAAGCTCCCGGATTGTTGCCTGATGAAATCAACACAGAACAGTATATGAGCTATCTTAGGCATACTGGTAGGCTTATTACTTTCTATGTTATCCAACCGATGTTGAATCGTTGACAAGAATATCAATTGGAGTTTTGAGGGGCTCTGGAAATGATCGGTGGTATTAAACTTGACCGGGGACATACATAAGCCCAGTTCGGGCCTGCATATGTCCCCGGGATCAAGTCATCTACTGCCTTATTTACCTTGTGCTGTAGCTGCGCGAACTGTAGTTTGAGTCGCCGTTCTGTTGTTTCTTAGCTCTTCGGCAACCTGCGCAACGCTTCGGTTCGTTGGTGTAGCCTTTGGTGGCGAAGAACTCTTGTTCTCCCGAAGTGAAGGTAAAGGTAGCGCCACAATCAACGCATTTGAGCGATTTGTCTTGAAAACCCATTCGGATGACCTCCTTTAATAAATTTAGCTGTAATTCGGGCCATCCAATGCTTGAAGGTTTGGTGAGGGGAAAGAAGCTTGTAATAACCTAAACTTGAACTATAGGGTAAGTATACACTGAATTGGAACTTATGTAAATGAACGGCGTCGGTGCCTGAGTTGCCAACATGATGCGGAAACAACTTTATTGAACATGCGGGACAAGTGTATCCTACGGGAAGATAATACAACCTGTCCAGGTTATCCGATCCGCGTGGAACCCGCTATCCAGACCTAACTTATCCAGCAAAGCCAGGACATCAACTGCTATGGCCTCCAATGACGGCCTTGCTTTATCCGGATACGGGCAAGGGCTACCTTCCTTAGCCCCGCAAACGTCGCATAGCCCGCAGCTTCCGCCGATCATTCCCCACACCTGGTGTATCCCCATTCCCGTCAGGAACTCTTCGACCTGGATAATCTTGTTGTGAAAATCTACCCTGGTTTGCAGCACACCTTCCCTGTCGCCTCGGACATCCAGCGGCTTTGAATACCGTAATAACACCCCACGCTGGTACTTCTTGAGTTTGTCTCGAATCTGTTGCAGTGAGCCGACGTGAGGCGGACACATATAGTTGGCTCCGTAATTTCCGCACTTGTTCTCCAGGCAAAAGGCTCTTATTCTTTCTTCCGGAGTGAGTATCTCCGCACGAAATTCCAGGCACGTCTCCAGCCCCAGTTGATTCGCGAATTCCGCAACTCTCATTGCCAATTTAAAGGTATTTAATCAATAACGATATCAAGGCAACTTAATAAGGATAGCGCCTCCGGGACAGAGAAGTGAGTTTTCTTAAGAGTGTTATATCTTGGATCGATAGTATAGTTCACTGCTCCTCTAAAATCTGCTTTAGAAAGATTGGTTTTGGAGAATACGCTTCTTTCGAAATCCGTCCCTGTAAAGGTACCGCCGCTTAAATCAGTCTCGGAAAAATCAACCTCTTTGGCCTCACAATTTATCAGCTTAATTTTAGGAAGCTTTAGCATCGCAAAGTTGGAATAGTTGATCTGGCAATCCGTAAAAATCAACCCCTGTATGTGCGATGCCTTGGTCCAATCGCAGCCAATTGCCTTGCATTTAGAGAATGTTATATCTGTGATCCAGCAGTCCACCGGGTTGATGGCACTGATGACGCAATCGTTAAATTTACAATCAATGAACTTGCACTTCTGAAATTTGCAGTTTATAAAGCTGCAGCCGACAAACTCGCATTCCTCAAACTCTTTTGACTTGACCGTTTCATTTGATAATGAGAGATTTGAAAACGTCTCTTGAAAATTACTGTCCTTGATAAAATCCATATTGTTAATATTCTATCACCATACAAAATTTGAAGCCCCCTGCTCGCTGCTAAAATGAATACCTTGGTTTACAACATTATGGCAGGCTTTAAAGTAGCATGACAGAACAGGAATGGTGGGCCATTCTGGACAGTTCCCGAACCCCTGTTTGAGAAGAAAGGATGGATTTGTAAAATACATCAACCGATTTATCCTCAATTGAAAAATTGAATCAAACCTACCATTGAATAAAAATCGGGATTTTTGATTCTACTGCACTATAATAATGCTACTGCAAAAGAATCCTTAAGTATCTTGCCGCAAACAGGTAATCCCACCTATCACAAGTAGTTCAACGTGGTTAATGTTCTGCTCAAGGACGGTAACGGATGCGAGTGTGCCAAGTTGGTACAAATAAAGGATATTTTCATAACTGACTACCTGTCGGACGAGGTTTCATTGGAGCGAGGCAGTACATGGCCCATCCCATATATTGGTTTTGGAACTTTAAATAATCATCCTGGTCAGTACGAAAATGCTTGAAAACCTGTTCATAGTCAGGGTGGGTGGAATTTTCTTCAAGCCAACGTATCAGTCCATACCAACCATCCGAAATGTACCTGTCCCAGTCATCGTGGCTGGCACGGATGATGTATTCGAGTTCAAAGCCTTCGTCCCGGGTAATTTGAGTTAGTTCCGGTTCCGTGTGGGTAGTTGTCTGTTTTTGGGCGTATTCCGGATTTACCTGATTGCTAAGCCAGTGGGTTTCACCGATACCAAGGCGTCCATTCTGATGAATAGCCCGCTTCATTGCCTGGATTGTCTGCTTGTAGCCACCCCAAATAAACGTTGCCCCAATACATGTTGCAGCATCGAAAGCCCCCTCTTCGAATACGTAGTCATCCGCAGGAGAGCAAACGATTTCGATT
>JAQTLG010000005.1 GCA_028715025.1 Dehalococcoidia bacterium
GTGATGTCGCAACCCAATCGTTTTCGTTATGACTATCAGGTCTCTTATTTTTACGTGAGTGATCTGGGTGGTGGCTGGACGAAATACCCTGAGCCTACCGACCATGAGCACTGTTAGTTGGCTTGTGTTCTAGAGCACCTTTTCGATGCTTCGTTCGGCTCAGGCATGGCTGCGGTTTGCGAACTCCCACATTTACTCCCTTCTCGCCAGGAGCACCAAAATTTTGCTGGCTGGTTTTCACCTGTTTACCCTGTCTGGCTCTGCACACCTCCATGGTGTTGCCTACGGCTCTACTTAATCGCATTTCACCAGACAGGCTAGCCGTTGTTTTGCACCAGCAAAGCACCTATTCAGTTGTTAATGTACGATCTGGTCACCCAGTAAAATGCCGTCCAGGTGATCTATTTCATGCTGCAGCGCTCGGGCATAGACATCATGCGCCTTTATCGAAACGTACTTACCGGTCATATCCAGAGCATGCACTTTTATCCACTTATGCCGGCGCGCCTTAAAAGGAGCTTGACCATGTCTGATACTGAGACAGCCTTCCGTGGAAACGTAAGTTTGCTCACTCTTTTTTACAATTTCGGGGTTCGCCAATAACTGGGGCTGCGCACCGGCCATCACGCAAATCAATCGCATGCACACGCCTATTTGCGGAGCCGCCAGTCCTAACCCCCCTTCTCTCTGTACCGATTTCATCAGGACCTGGCCCACCCGCTGGACATCATCATCGAAAAGGATGATAGGAACACACTTGGTTCTTAATGCAATATCAGGTACCTGGAGAATGGTATTTTCAACCATCCTTATAAGGTGCAGGGCATTAGCGGGTGTGTTAGTAGTCAATTTCCTCTCCTTATTTGATGTAATCGGCGGGTAATATAAACGGGGAATTCGACGGCAAAACGATAACCTTGGTGCCCGGGGCCAGTTTTTCAGCATAGGTGTATTGGATCAGGTTTTGGCTTAGTGTTACATTAATCAGCTCGTTTGCCTGCGCTTGTGCCTGGGCGACAGTCAATATCGCCTGCGCTTGACCCTCAGACGTGGTTATAGCGGCGCGTTTTTCGCCCTCAGCCTTTGTTGCAGAGGCATTGGCGTAACCTACGGCCTCGATGTTAACCTGCTCGGCTATAATGCGTTTCTGTTCCAGAATGTTGCGTTCCGTGGTTACCTGCCGCTCGGCCACCTGCTGTTTTTCGATGGCCGCCATATACTCGAAAGAGAACTGGATATCGGCAATGTAAATGTCTCTTATTAGAACATGGTACCGCTCGAGATTTTTCGTTAACACATCAACGGCCTTCTGTCTCAGCTCGCCGCGGCGCGGGAGTATCTCGGTGATTGAGTATTGCGGGGTGACCTCTTTAAGAAAGTCCTGCAGCGCCTTATCGAGGACCTTATTGACGAACTCGGAGTTGGCCCCGATAGTCTGGTAAATCTCGTTGACGTATTTACCATCAAAGTTCCAGTTGACATTACCGGTCATGGTAACGGACTGCATTTCTTTAGATGCAGCATCGATGTTCTTGAACTCATGAGCCTGCACCCGGGTATCAACCTCGACCACCTTTTCGATGCCGGGCATTATGAAGTTAAGGCCTTCCTGGGCAATGCGTTCCTCGACGGCGCCGCCCCACATTACCACAACGCCCTTATGCCCCGGCTGCACCGAGGTAGTGCCGGCCGAAATCGTAAAGCTAACCAGTAATAATAAAACAGCCGCAGCTAAGACTTCCCAGCGATACCGGGGCGCTTTGACTTCAGGTAATCCACTACCAGGGGAGCGCTCATTGTAGCGCGCAGCGTTTATTACCTTCTCTTTCTTTTGGTAGACCCAATAAAAATAGAGGGCTGTGCCGCCAATGGTAAAGAACATTATGATGAGGCCTATGATCTTAAAAAACATTTACTCCTCCTTTTAAAAATCGTCGTCCGATTGTGCTACCGGGCTGGTTTTAACCGGCTCTTGCCTGCGTGATTTCCTTTTATCATCGACGGGCTTTTTCTCTGGTTCGGCCGGCACCGAGCCGACCCCGGATACAGTCGGCCCCATGCCCGGTAGTTCGTTCCAGGTAGCGCGGCAACTGCACTTGAAAAACCCTGTACCCGGCACCGGCAACATGGTGCCCTTGCCCTTACAACTCCAGCAATCCATCCTTATTCACCTCCATAACGGGCGATTAATATCGCATCAGCCCGTCCTATATCCTTTTTCAAGGCCAGGTCTGCGTCCGGATAAAGCATCTGGGCTTTGGTTCGAGCCATATCCTTGTCGGACCCCAGTAGTCCAATGCGTTTTTTCCATTTAGCAGCCGGGCATAAAATAACCGGTATTAATAAGGCAGCGGCAACTCCCAGGATGATCCCGTAGGAAACGCCGAAGTTAAACATCGAGGTAACCCCTTGCCCCGGGCGCGCCGACACTTGCTCGAGGTGAATCTCTATTTTCTCGTGGTCTGCGCTTTCTACGTACCCCTGCAGGATGTCACGGACCTGTGCGGCATTCACTTGCCGCTTGTGCTTGCCGGCGGCCATGGTCGGCATATCAGCTACTTCTTTTAACTGATTGTCGCGCAGCAGCACGATCGCCCCTTCCAGCCCGGGATCAATTCCGATTACGTACGTCATTTAAATAAATATCCTGTTAAAGGGTTACTCCTCAGGACACCCAGGCACCCTTTGCAATACTGGCCACCGCGGCGACGATGTACCCGCTCGAATTTACCCTTGCAGCGAGAACAGCCCTTGTTTTTACTTTTTTCTTTAACCATTCGCCCTTTCCTGTCTTATAATTTCCAGAGTCCTAATCTCTGGCTAACGAAATCTTATTTGGGTAGGGGCAGGCTGGTGGACTGCCTTCTCCAAAACTGTTTGCCTGTTATCCACATTTTGCCTAGTGGTTTCACAAACCCACACCTGCCCCATTCCCCTGCTGGCTAAGGATTTGCACCTTAGATGATATTTAGTGGTAGTTGTAAATATCTTATACAGGTCTACTCGTACACCTTTTAAGCGACTACCTATTCCGCCACCAGCATTATTTATTCTTTACTTTTCCCTCCTCTTGTTCGGTCGGCTTCCTTACAGAGATTCTCCCAGTCGACGTCGATCTCCTGCTGCTGCACCATAGCGATCATCTTGATATAAACCGCGCAGTGCTCGCAGTAACCTTTGTTGCAGTTCTGGTCTGCGTAATAACACTGCCCGGGATAAAACTCGCGGAACCCTGCCCTCGCATCGGTCAGCTCGGTCATTTTGGTTTCCAGCGCCTTATTAAACTGTTCGCGCACAACAGGGGTCATTTTCTCCAGCAGTATATTGAGCTCCTCGAGGTTACAGCTCTGCCTGGTGAGTATCTGCCGGCACTGTGCTTTATGATCTAGTTCTGTCATAGCGGATAAGCCTCGTAATTATCGGGGGAAATTAAATCGACCTCGTTTTTAGCCCGGGTAACCGCAACATAGAAGACGCGATGCTCTTCGTCGGGTCTTTTCTCAAGATTTTCATAAGGACTACGGGTTAAATCGAGTCCCAGTAATACTCGATCAGCTTCGAGCCCCTTAACACTATGAATAGTCCCCAGCTGTAGCTTGGGAGGGTCCAGTAATGCCTTGCTGCCGAATTTACTCACTACCTTTTGCAGATAGGCGCGCTCGACCGCCGGCAGCTTAATAATCTCCAGGTATTGATTCTGGCGCAGGGCATCCATGAACGACGGTTGGAAACCGAGTAACGGTAATGCCCGGTCATCTATTTTTAACGAGGGGCTCTCGGCAGCCTTATTAGTTATGGCTGTCTTGGCTCCGCGCTCCATGAAGCCGCGCTGGGGAACGTATTCCATCATCCGTTCGACTTCACCAATGTAAACTGATTCGCCGGCGGCCAACCGAATCATGGTGGCCACCGATTCGCCGGCTATCTTGGTAAGCGGACTTTCTTTCCCGCGCCTGGTAATAAACGGGATGCCCTTATCCATGAGATGCTTGTAAAACAGGCTCACCTGGTAACGGGTGCGGAATAACGCAAAGGTTGTGCCGGGATAATTCTCCAGATCGAAACTGACTAACGGGCTTCGCTTCGTTACGCCGGGCTCAACCGTGGGAACAAACTCGTCATTGGGATAGCGAGAGCGCATTCTCTGGACAACCTTGCGGGATAGCTCATAAACCGCCTGGCTGCACCGGTGTGACTGCTTTAGCGCCACTTCCTGGTCAGCCTTGAGGTCGATGAATAAATTGGCGTCCGCTCCCATGAACGAATAGATGGCCTGATAAGGATCGGCGGCAAAGTAAGCTCGCTCGGATGCCGATGCCCATAACTTGGCTACTTCGAATAACAGTCTGGATGAATCCTGTTGCTCATCGAAAAAGCAGGCTTTCATACCAGGCGGTACCAGTCGTCGTTGCAGTACGGCAGCCAGCATGTCCTGGAAATCCCATAAGCCTTTGTCGTTTTTATATTTGGTGCGCTGTTCCATGTACCAGGTTAATGAGTTGCCATTAAAATTATCAGGTGTGGTTACCTGGCGTGAAACGAAAGACGCGTAAGCCTTTTTGAAATCCGGCTCCATAGTATGCGCCCACCAGGCAATAAAAGCCTCAGAGTAATCACCCAGCGTCACCAGGGTGGTGTCAATTATATCTTGCTCGGTATTATCGCGACGGTGTGTGTCCAGCGAATATTCATATCTGACGGTCTTCCCGAACTCTTCTAATTTTTTACCGGTAAAGATAGCCTCGCGATCCAACCCGAGCAGCCGGTAACAGATGGCATGGATGGTGGCGAAGTTTTCGAAGTCGCTGTCAACGAACTGTGGAAAGGCTACCATGGCCCGGTCACGGCCTTCATAAGAAGCTGCCCGGGAAAAGGAGGCATACAGTACTTCCTGAGGCAAGACGCCGCGGGAAAGCTCCGCCGCAATCCGTTTAAGCATCCAAGTGGTCTTACCAGTGCCCGGGGGACCGACCACTTTGGTAGTAGCTGTCATAGAACCTCCAGGCTACTACCGTTACTACCAATTATGGTTTTTAGGGCCAAAATGGACCACTTAGTAGTAACGTAGTAACCAAAAACGCCTTTTAATATTGCGCCGCGGTTCGCCGCATTCTTTTCCTGCTGGCGCCTTACTACCTTACTACTGTTTTCCCCTTTATATATAAGGCGTAGTAACTTGGTAGTAGCAAAGTAGTAACTCCGCGAACCGTTAGATAATCTCAAAAACAGCCATTTGTAGTAAGTAGTAGCGTAGTAACCATTTTCAGAAAAAATATCGCCCTGGATTTTCCTATATATATAGGGGAATTTACTACCCGACTTAAAATTCATCATCTTCTTTTTGTGGATTATCAGTTCCGCCCACCGGTGTCGCGTCGGTCGCGGTATTCTCCATAGTAATTTTGTTATGGTCAGGATTATCTGAGCCAAATTCCAAGTCATGAGCAAAATCAACCGGTAAACACTTTAATTTTAAAGGCATTCTAACTGTGCCCACCTTAAATTGGTGTGCTGTTGCTCCCCAGTCCAGCATCATAGTCCATACCAAATCCCAGGCGACCGGGCGCGCCACCTCTTTCTTTAATGCCTTCATGAGAGGCGTTGGTTGAAAACACCAGTATTCTGCGCCATTGATAGTTCCCACATAAAAGCAGCCACCTTGAATTTGGGACACCTCGGTGCCCTCGCCTTTATTTTGGAAATGGCGTAGCACTGCTAGCTTAACCTCCGCGTCAAGTGATGTATCTGCCGGCGCCTCTATCTTCTGTGCCGCGGCCATCAGTTTATTGATGGTATTATCCCAGACAGCCTGGTTTCCTTGTATCGTAGGCTTCCAGTCCAGGGTGGTCATTACCTGCAGGGCGAACTTCTCTTTATTTGCGAAGATCTCAGGAGTGGTTTTCATGTCTTGGCCATTGACGCTTATTACGTAATGAGGCGGTTGTGTTTTGATTATGCGGAGGTTAGACAGCTCCAGTGTTTTGATTGACGACCGCTGGACACTGTGTAGTAGCTGCATTGCCTTATCAAGATCGTTAGCCGGGTCGTTTTTGATGTCATAACCCAACCCAGATATTTGATCGGCTATCTGGATCAGTCGCCGCTTGGCGGCCAGCTTCGTTACGATATCCGCATAGACATCGACGTCCAGGGATTGAGGGCAAACTCCAATGAGGTGTGATAAGTAGGCGGCCCCGCCACAAACCTCAAGTTTTTTCCGCGCGTTCAATTCCTGGGCGACGTTAATCTGGTTGATTTTTTCAGAGTTATTCCTGAGGGCCTTCATGACATCGAAGACGAACATATTGCGCTCAGAAAAGAAGTCGGCCGGCATGAGGCCATCGATCTTGTCGATGGCCTCAGAATCGATTAATATCGAGCCGAGCACTGACTCTTCAGCGTTGATGTCGTAGGGCGGTAGGCGGCCGGTCATTAACTATTCTCTTCCCCTGCTGGTTTATTGCCGATATTCTTGGCTTGCTTTACGAAGTCCAGTTCTTGCTTGGCCAGCGCAACGAACTTGACCATTTCATCCCTGGTTAGGTCCTTGCTGTTTTTCGTATAGCCCCTATCGCTTAACCACCGCTGTTTCTTGGGAGCACCATCCAGCCCGAGCGCATTGAGCGTGTCTATGAGCGACTTGCGCATTTCGTCGCGCTCCATCTCGTTGTTGTATCCCAGGTCGGCGGCCGGGACAACAGGGGGCTGTTCCTTTTTGCGGCTCTCCTTTTCGGGCGCCGGCTCAGCATTGCTGTTAGAGGTACTCTGGGGAGGATTTGGTGACTGCTGGGGTTGCCCAGCCCCGCTACCGGGTTTCGGTTGCCTGGCAGTCTTTTCGGCTTTCGGTTTGGTTACCGTGGTTTTTTCATCGATGACCACCTCGTCGGTGTCGGGCGGAATTTCCTCAGGAATAACGTCGGGCACTTCGTCATCGGCTGGCGGCAGAAGGTATTGTCCAAGTAGTTCGAGCACAGGGGTGTCCATTAACCGGTACTTTGACCTGAGTTCCAGTACGCGCACTTTCTTCTTCCTATTAGTTTCTTTGGGAGTGACCTCTTTCTCAATCAGTGCCAGTACGAGCGGAATGTTGGTCATTCGGCCCCAGGCGGCCTTCATTAGCCGCAAAGTAGAATTGATATTTATCATGCTGTAATAAGACGATGTGTCTATTTGCCAAATACCCAATCCAACTACTTCGGGCATGATAAACTGCAGAAACATGGTTTCGCGACAACGGTTACCTGCAATATAATCCGGGCACTTCTGTCCCGCACAAATACCATCTACCTTTTTCTTATCTGTAGGTTCGGTTTTATCGTTTGGCACATCTCCGGTTTTAGTATCTACCCATCTTTTTGAAATTTCACCATCACCGCTACATAATAGTCCGCGACTGCGGCTGTACCAGCGGTAAGATTGGTTTGTAAATACATCACGCTCTTCGGCTTCGTTCGGATACTCATTTTTTGGAGCTACAAATACAATGCGAAGCTCGGTGGGTTTTTCCCCGAAGACCGCTTGCACTTCTGGCGGGCAAACAAAGTAGTCAACGGCCCTGGGGTATTCCTTGCCGTCTTTGTTCACCTTGATACCCAGTTTAATCTTTCCTAGTCTCGTCAGTTGTTGTTTCTTTTCTAGATCCTTAATCATTGCTATCCTCCTTCAATTGCAAACTTATACGACGACGCTCTCTGGCGATGATTTGACAAATGCGGGACCTGGTGAGGTTGTCGAATTGATGACCAATGTAGGTGAGGCTACGATTGGGGTTGTCGAGATAAAACTGATAGATGAGGCGGTTTCGCTCCGCCCTTTCGTTTGGCATGGGCTGGTATTTGACGTATGCCAAGCTGCTCGCTCCATGTATAAGGACTACGTATTTTTCGGTAGTCCCATTACTACTAAAGGACTATGTAATTACCTAATAAAAGACATTATAATACCGTTTAGCGCCTTGTCAATAGTCATTTGACGCTCACTACCAAGCGTGGTTAGCCTCAAAACAAGTGTACTAAAAATATTTTTACTCTTGCTTCGGCGGCGCAAACAGTAATTGTAAATCTGTTTGATACCAGGATTCACCCGGGCGCGCCGGTCCTATCTTTTTAAATCCCAGCTTTTCACACACGCGGATACTGCCGGCATTTTCATCAATGATAGTGGTGCGCGCCCATTTCTTCCCGCACAGGGACCATAAGTAGTAAAGGGCATTCCGGACTGCCTCGGTGCCGATGCCCTGGCCCCATAGCGTTATTTCGCCTATGTAATAACCTATCTCAGGGGCCCAATGATCGAGATTACCAATAGTGACCGCGCCTATGCGGCGTCCGTGGAACCATATCATGAAATTAAGCCAGTCTTCGTTACGGCTTTTTAACCATGCGACATGTTCCTCCCAGGATATCTCGTGACCGGTAGCCTGGGAGTAAAAGCCGAAATTTATTTTCCGATTGTTCCTCCAGGCAAGTATGAGCTCATAATCGTTTGGGGTGACGGGACATAATACCACATCTTCAGAATTAATCATTTACCACCCCTTAATAATTTTAAAGATAACGGAGTGCCTGCCGGTATATCCTTGTGGGCGACCTGCTGCAGTACCGCGGTTATGCATGTAGGTGGCA
The DNA here is from genome assembly GCA_028715025.1 of Dehalococcoidia bacterium. Taxonomy (GTDB): domain Bacteria; phylum Chloroflexota; class Dehalococcoidia; order GIF9; family UBA5629; genus CAIMUM01. Next base: position 8,625 of record JAQTLG010000005.1, read on the forward strand.
ATCCGTTTGCGGGACGGATAGACCGCACATTGTCTTCGGTAAAACGCTCGCCGGCCCTGACCCTCTTGGTTGCGTAGAGTGAGCGCCGCAGCTTACGCATAGGCAGCTCTGAATCTAATGGGCCATATTTCAAGTCGCCCATTAAACCTTCGCACTTCCTGATATCGCGCACCATGTCCCTGAACTGGTAAAAATTAAAGGCAAAGGCATCATCAGGTCCGGGAACACTCGCTACCTTGTAGTGCTTCTCTATCATGCAGGCGCCGGCAGCAACAGACAGTATGGGGATCAAGCTATCGTTACCGTGGTCGGAAATACCTACAGGGGCGTTCAAGTCCTCGCTCATGTACCGGATCATGCCAAGGTTGGCATCCTCGGCTTTGGCGGGATAAGCGGAAACACATTTGAGTAAGAAGCACTGGGACCCCGCGGCGTTCCTGGCCACTTTGATTTCCCCCTCGGTGGCCATGCCCGTGGAAACGATGAGCGGCTTACCTTTACTGGCAGCGTATTTGATGAGCGGGATGTCATTCATTTCGAAAGAGGCTATTTTAAGAGCGAAGACAGGGTGCCGGCAAACAAAGTCGATGGCTGTTTTATCATACACAGAGGCGAACAGCATGGCGCCCTTTGAGTTAGCCAGGGCGGCCAATTTAGGAATCCAATCCCAGGGCATATAAGCTTTTTCGTAGAGTTCATAAAGCGTCTTGCCCTCCCAGGGGGATCCCGGGCCAATGCGAAACTCGGGTCGCCTTGAACGAATTGTTAGAGTGTCCGGGGTATAACATTGGACCTTAATCGCATCGGCGCCGGCGGCTATTGCGCCCTCTACTATATTTGTGGCCACATCATATCGCTGGCAGTGGCTGGCTCCCATCTCGGCAACGATGATTACCGGCAACATCTATAACCTCCGGAATGCTGATTGAGTAACCTGCCCCTGGAGTAAGTCTTTTACGGTACCCTTGCGCCGGGCGCCCTCAACTACGTTTAGGGCCCGGACCATCACAGATGCCGAATAATCAGCATCGCTTACCGAATGCGCGAACGAGGTATTGAGCACCAGGCTGCTATGAACGAAAACGCCGTGGCGGAATACCTCCTGCAGGAATAGCGCCTTTTCTTCCTCTGTGAACTTTGTGGTTATGGCAAAGCGACAGGAGTATCCAGAGGTTTCAAAGTTGCCATCCTCGAGTTGTTCCCGTAGCCGGTTACCGATATCCCATATGTGATGGTTTACCGGCTTGGTTCGCATGACGCGTATGGTAGCCAGCGCGGCGGCCAGGGATAGGCACTCGCCGCTGAAGGTGCCGCTAAAGAACACGTCGTTAAAGGCACTCATGTATTTTTTACTTCCGACTACGCAGGCCAGGGGCATGCCGTTCGCGATACCCTTGCCGAACGTGGACATATCAGGGGTGATATTGAACAGTCTCTGGGCGCCGCCGAGATCCCAGCGGAAACCGGTTACCATCTCGTCGAATATAAGTACCGCCCCGTAATGGCGGGCCATATCTTGAACGCCGGACAAGAACAAGGCGTCAGGCTCCGTGGTGGTCATCGGCTCCATGATCACCGCGGCACACTCGTGCTTATTCAGGATATTCTCCAGTGATTTGAGATTGTTGTACTGGAACGGGTGCATATACTGGGCGTATTCGGGCGGAATGCCGCCGTTGCGCTCGGTGGAACAAGCGTACCATTCGTGCCAGCCGTGGTATCCCCAGAAGGCGATGTGGTAGCGTCCGGTGACCGCCCGGGCGGCGCGGATCGCGGCCTGGGTAGCCTCGGAACCGGTCTTGCAGAAACGTACCATTTCAGCCGACGGGATAATCTCGGTAAGCTCTTTGGCCACCTCGTATTCCAGGGGATGCGGCAGCGAGAAGGTAATGCCGTCTTTAAGTTGGGCTTCGATAGCGTGATTCACGGTGTGGTTGTTCCAGCCCAGGGTTATCGGGCCCAGTCCGCAAACCCAGTCGATATAACGATTGCCGTCAACATCTTCCACCAGTGAACCGCGGGCTTTTTGGAAGAATATCGGGGAAACCCCTAATGGGAAATAGCGGTAACCCTTGGAAAATGTCTGGGATGCATACGGGATAATAGACTCCACTTTGGGTAACAGGGCGAGCGACTTACTTACGTTTAGACTGTTCAATTCGTTCCTCCTTGGCTAATAGCAGTACGTCTGCCATGGTAAATTCAGGACCAAACCGCCGGTAGACATGCCGGGCGAATACCAGGTCATCCCTGGTATCCACAGAAAATGAGTGCCCTCGTATTGACGGGATAACACTGCGGCTCGGCCGCCTGATATATGGCAGACGGCCGCAGGAACTATTCTTGCGGATATAGGATGTTACGTGCTCTCGTTCCTCGGTTGTGAGCGCGCAGGTGAAAGCCAGCTTAAGGGCGGCGAAGGAAAATATTTCGGTATCAAAGCCATCGGGATAGAAATCCAGGGTAGAGGCAAAGTCAAATTGGTTGTCCATATAATAGTCGACGAGCCTGTCGATTATCTGGGGGTCGATCAACGGGCAATCAGCCGTCACTCGCACTACCGGTTCCGCATCGTGCTTTCGTGCAGCGTAATAAAACCGTGACAGCACGTCGTTCTCTGGTATGGTGGAGCCGGCCACATAGCAATGGACGCCTTCCTGCCAGGCGGTATCAGCGAGTGGGCTCGAATCATCTCTGCCCGGAATAGCCAGGATGATCTTGCGCACCCGCTTTGCCTGTTTAACCCGTCGGATAACCTGGGCAACCATGGGTATCCCCTCGATTTCCATCATTGATTTGCCGGGCAGCCTGGTAGACCCCATGCGAGCTTGAATGATGGCGGTTATCATTCGATAAACTTCCCTCCGTTTTTAGCCGCCAGCGCTATCTGTAAGACGCGCTTGGCTTCATTACCGTTGACCAGTGGCTGAGCCTTGCCGGCACAGCAATCCAGGAAATGCTGCATCTCATCGAGATACATCTGGTTAAGATCCAGGTCATTGAACGCGATGTCATAGCGGCTACTGTTTTCTAAGACCAGGCGACCACTAGGGAAATCTCGAGTACGGAAATCCCAGGTTGTCGTGCCCTGATCCCCGATTACCTTGCACCAGCGGGTATAATCCTGGCGTACCATGTCAAGGTGAATATTAGCAAGCACCCCGTTACCAAAGCGCATAATGATATCAGCGGTATCCTCGCCGGTAATCTGGGGGTATTTGAGCTTGCCGCTTAAAGAATAAATCTGGGACGGCTCACTATCCACCAGCCAGCGAACGTAATCAATCTCGTGACTGGCGTCGAGGATGATGCCTTCCTTGGCAGTATAAGAATTGAGGAAATCAGTGCCCGGATGCCAGCGTGCCAGATCGTAGCTGCAGCAGGCATCCACTGAGAGGACCTTGCCTATTTCGCCGGCATCAATCCAATCTTTCATCCTGCGCAGTAAGGGATGGAAGCGCATCTGATATCCTACCTGCAGGACCAGGTTGTTGGCGGCCGCGTTACCGATTACCCAATCGATATACTCCAGGGTGTTCGACATGGGCTTCTCGATGAACATATGAGCTCCGTGGCGTATGGCCATCGGACAGTAGAATAGATGGCTATCCGGTGGGGTGGCGATCACGAAAGCGTCAATGGGATAATGGAGCTCGCTGGGGTCGTAATAGCCGATATTGTGCTCGGCGAGTAGCTTGCCGAAATCCTGCATTTCCTTCAGGTTAGGCGCATCGGCTGGGTTGGAGTGCGACGCATTAAAGATATCCCCAACCTTATCGTAGATGAGAATCTCGCCGGCATTGAGTTTGATCAGGTTTTTAATGTGGCGACGGCCTATCGAGCCACACCCGATAACGAGTATTCGCATTAATCCTCCTTCTTGTACAGGATGGCGCCCATGGGGAATATGTCACTCAACTCCGGTATCTTGTCGCGACGGTAAACCTTCGTACAACGTTTGAAATGTTTCTCGAAGTCACGGATCCAGAACATCGGTTTACCCTGATTACACACAAGGTATTCCAGGTTACAGATAGCATCCTGAGACAATTTAGGAAATGAGTCCGGTGGATGGAAGTGATCAATTAGTAGGATATATTTCCTGGAAATCTCAAATGCGCGCTTGATAACCGGCTCCAGTTCATCGTAATGCAACCAATTCAGCAGGCCGCACATTAGCACCATGTCCACGCTGTTGTCTTGATATTCCGATTTAGCAAAATCGCAGCAGGTGAGCTTTATATCAGGCGGGCATACGGCATGTTCAATGGCATAATCGGACAAGTCGGACCCGTACAGCTCGTAGTTGCCCAGGGTCTTTATGGCCATGAGATTGAATCCCATATTACAGCCGGCCTCAAGAATACTGGTTACCGGTAACCCCTTTAATAAGCGCTTGAAGGCCTTCGCCCTGACTGGTATATTAACTGCGCCCTTAGCGACATCGGTCCATCGCTTGGCGTTATCATCAAAATTATTCATAGCTCGCGATCCCATTCTTTGGCCTCCAGGTCGATAAGGCTAACGAAACCCTTGGCCCGCAACTGGGGTACTTCTTGATGGCAGTTGAGGCAAGAGATGACGCTGGAATAAATATTATTGGGACCGGGTATAGGATAAATGACGAACGGTACATCGATCGCCTTGCAGTTCGGGCAGTCGCTGACCGGGTAGCAATTCTCTTCAGATTGCACCTTGAGAAAAAATCCACTAAAGCTCTTAGGCATGAGACTCCTCCCGGGCGGCAAAATGATTATTAAAGGCGTTGACGCGACTCATCACGGTATCGACAAAGAAGCGCTGGTCGTAATATTTCTCTCCGCGCCACAGCGGATCATTATAGCCGCCGAAATGGCGCTTGAACTTAGATATAGCGATCTCTTTGTCGGAAGCCGGCTCCCAGAAGTCGCTTTCGTATCGCTGCCAGCCCAGTTCGTAATAAGCAAAGCCATGGGCCCTGAGCCAGTTAATCGCTGCCCAGGTTAACGCGTGGCCAATGGGGAGTCCCGGCATATTAGCGCTGCAGGCAGAGCCATAGTAAGCCCAGTATTTGTAATAAAAGATGTAACTAAACCCGATCCATTCCTTGCCATCGTGAATACCAAACAGAACGGCACTGTTGTCCTTGATCCATTCCAGTTGCATCTGGAATGTCTGGGGGTCGCGGGTAAGCCGCCCCGCATCCTTGTAATGCAGCTTGCAGTATTCATCGAATATTGCTTCGGTGATATTGCTAAAATTAAACACCTGCACATCAAACAGGCGCTCGCCGACCGTAACATCAGCGGCATGCCCTTTCCACATGCCCCGCCGAATGTTTTCCAGAGAGGTTTGCAGGTTGATCACCCGAGTATTTATCGAAGCATCGATGTAGCCAAAGGTGGGCAGGAAGTTATTCGCACAGAAAGCGGCCGGCGGTATGGCGAAGCGGGACCTGACCACCTTGTGTACCCGGGCCATCTCGTCGATATGTTTAAAGATAAAGGCAAGCGTGGTGGTGCTGGCCTTGAGATTTAACGAGGGGTGCAGTACCGGCGTCCAGGTATAGCCGCCGCCGAAGGAAAACTCGTTACCTTCAAGGATTAACGGGCAGGCGGCCATTGCCTGGTTGCCCTCTTTGAGCATGAAAGACATGTCGGTGCCCTTCTTATAGAGCACCGTATAGTCAATCCACTCCCTGGTTTGCCAGAACCAGCCGCCGTTGGACATGACGCACAGGTCATTCCATTGCTCATCAGGCTTCGTTATTTCCATACACCATCCTTTTCAGCTGTTCGGGGGTCAGCCACAAAGTATTATTGTCGCTGCTGTAACGAAAACCCGCCTTTGGAGCAGCGCCAGTTTGATCGATATACGTGTCCTTGGTCCAGAAAGGAAACTCGGGGGCTATAGTGAAATAGTCCTCGTGGATGCGGCAATGCCGGGCTTCATCTTCGGTAACCAGTACCTCGTGCAGCTTTTCCCCGGGACGGATACCGGTTACCCGGATAGCGGCGCCGGGAGCGATTATATTAGCCAGGTCGACTATACGCATACTGGGCATCCGTGGAATGAATATCTCGCCGCCGCGCATGGCAGCCAGGCAGCTGAGAACAAAATGAACACCGTTCTCGATGGTAATCCAGAAACGCGTCATCGCCAGGTCGGTAATAGTGATAAAGCCGGCCGCCTTTTGTTTTTCAAACAACGGGATGACGCTACCGCGGCTGCCGATAACATTACCGTATCGCACACAGGCGAATAACGGCTGTCGTTCCTTGTCTGCCGCCATGGCCACATCATTGCAATGCTGGAACCAGTATTCTTTTTTGGTCCCGAAAACGTTCGCCTGGATAACCAGTCGTTCCATGACTGCCTTGGTAGCCCCGTACATGTTGACCGGATGCACTGCTTTATCAGAACTGATGGCCATCACCTGGGCAACGTGGTTCTCCAGGGCGGTATTAACCACATTCAGCGCGCCGTTGATGTTGGTGGCCACCGCTTCCATGGGATTGTATTCACATGCCGGCACTTGTTTCATAGCAGCAGCATGAACTACGATGTCAGCGCCGTTCATAGCGCGGCTTAATCTTTCGCGGTCACGTACATCACCGATAAAATATTTAAGGCGCTCGTCCCGGAAAGACTGCGCCATTTCATTTTGTAAATATTCACCCCTGGAGTAAATGCGTAATGCTTTAATATCTTCGTTTAAAACTATTTTTGTGAATGCCTGCCCGAATGTTCCCGTCCCACCCGTTAATAAAATAACTTTATTGCTTAGGTGGCTCATTGTTTTTATCATCACCTCCCAAGATCTTATTAAAATAAGCATTCATCCTGATACGTGACGGCACTCGATGCTTATCATTGCGGTGAATATTGATAAAAGATTCGATTAGTTGATCAATTACATCACCCTCTTTTCTGTGCAATATCATACAAATTCCCTTGAATTTTTCCGCATTCTCGCGCTTAATTCGAAAGCCTTTGAGGATTTTTTCGTGCGTAGCATTTGTTAACATGTTAACTTGTTAACATTATGCCTGCGATTCGCAAAAAAAATCAATACAATTGACCAAAATGTGCAAAACATTATCGACAATTGGCAAAAATATTAGAATTGATTACAACAAAATAAAGACTTTATAACCAAACGATTTGTCACCAAAATTGACAATTGTATTTTTCATCAATAGACTTTAAGTAACGAAAATTCTTGATGGGGGGCAGAAGAATGGGGCTATTCGATATATTTAAAGGTCAAAAGAAACGGAGGTACAACAAGCGTCCAAAGAAGTCCTTTGAGCAAATTGCTACCGAGCAAGCCCAAAAAATGATACGGGAAAATCCCATGGCCCTGGCCAAGGTAGGCATCAAAAGACTGAACATGCAGGATGCCATTGACGTAACCACCCTGGTTCAGGATCCCAGGGAGGCTGCTTTCAAAAAGAAGATCCAGGATGCCGTGAATAAAAAACTGGAAGAGGATCCGGAACTCCTGGGTCAATTTGTAAACGACGAAATCAACAAGATGCGTGGCGGCGACGGAGCCGACGGAGCCGAGGGCGAATACTTTGAAGGCGGCGAGGGTGATGCCTTTACTGCCGCTGAGCAAGTCGTCAACCAAATGAATGCCATTCAAACACTGAAGGACCGCCTGGGTGTCGATGAAGGCGGCGGCAGCATCTGGAAGCAAATATTAACCCCAGATAATGCCAGTTTAGCACTTGGTATTGTCGACAGGTTAATAAAAGGCGGCCCCCAAAATAATAACGGTGGCGGCAATGGTGGACCCGTGGCCACCGTAGCCATTTTAATTGATGGCAAGATACAGCGGGTGACCGAGGCGGATTACAACAGGTTGGCCCTCGCGGGTCAGGTTAAGCCGGTTGCCATGCTGGCCGCGCCGGCTCCTAAGCCCACCAATGCCGGGCCCCAACCCGTTACGGGAAAAGAGGCGGCGCCAATGCCCCTGGAGCCAGCCCCTGTAGGCGACGGAAGCGGGCATAAATCTGAAACACCAACAGTTATTCCCCCGGAATTCGAGGCGCAGCTGGAGAATATCGGGCAATACCTCGATGGGTCGCCCGAAGAATTTCTGAACGATTTAAACGAGCGGCTTACGGGGTCTGCGACGGACCCGGATGCCCAAATGGTAGCCATCTTATTGAAGAACACTGATTACCAGGGTATCGTCAAAATGATTACCCCTTACCGCAACCATGCCACTGCTGGCCCGCTGGTAGAACGGATATTATCCGATAGCGGCCGGTGGTGGTTTGACGAATTATTCGAACTGCTGAAGCGGGGACCAATCGAGGCGCAAAATGGATGAAGACATAATCCGTCGTAATGATTCGTTTGATATCGGCAAGCCGGCGCCAGGGGCTGGCGGAGGCGGAGGCGGCGGCCCGTTACTGGGCGACATCTTGAGCCCGTCAGCGCTCATGGGCATGTTCAATATGACTGAGGATCAGGCTAAAAACGTACAAAGCCTGGCGGTGGGCGCCGGTACCGGATTCCTATTTAAGCAGCTTACCGTTTACGTTGGTCCCATAATGGCCGGCGCCATTGCCGGTTTGGTATCCGGTTATCTGGCCGAGAAGTTCATTAGGCCTTCGAAATAGGA
>JAQTLG010000006.1 GCA_028715025.1 Dehalococcoidia bacterium
CTTCATTGGGGCACCTCCCAGTTACCGGGATTCATGATGCCGTTAGGATCAAGTAGTTTCTTAATCCGCATCATTAAATTGAGGGTATCGGGATCCATTTTAGACATGGTCATCTGTTGTTCATCGATATTGGGTTTCCACATAACTCCGCCGTTTTCAAGAGCAAAATCAGCGGCTTCATCAAGTGCCTGCTTTGCCCTTTTCATGGTGTCCGGATCAGCCCGGTTAAACGTATAAGAGAAGGAAAACATCATACAATGCCCTCCATCGATCATGCGGGCGGCGGAGGAGTAGAAGAGGTCATATTTATCCGCAAGTTCAGCCAGCTTTTTAACATAAACAGGATACTTCTCCAGCGGGGCTATAGGACCGCTGTATTCAAACCCGCCTCCCTTACTGACATCCGCGAATCTTGTTGTATCTTTTGAGGGCATGGCCAGCATGGGCGCCTTCATCTCGGGGGGGAGGCTGACAAACCCGCCTTCTCTTCTCTCGAAATATTCCCATACTGCACGCCAGGCCATCTTCTTCTTAAATTCCACTTCCTCTTCAGTGTCGCCTGTTATATAGAAAAGAATGTAATAATTGCCCCTGAACCTGAGCGGTATCGGCTGAGCGGTAACTACCAGGTCTTCTATCATTTCGGTCCGACCAAGCTTGCGCATGATTTCGGGTACCAGTTCGGCCTCATCGGTGAGGAAAAGCATAGCATCTCGAATCTTCTTGCAGGGATAGAGTCTCAGCGCCAGCTTCGTGATAATACCGGTGGTGCCAAACCAGCCGAAGAACAGGCTGCTCAGGTCCGGCAGCGGCGGCCCCTTGGAGAACCAGTATGGTGAAACAGCGCAGGAGCCGATCTTGCATTTTTCCCCCGTGGGCAGCACTACCTCCAGGCCACAGACCATGTCGGAGTTGAACCCGTGTTGCTGCGTAAGGCGTCCCTGGCCGTGTATTACCGCGTTCGCTGCGATCGTTGTTATCGGCGGAGAATCAGGTATGCTGTGACGAAGATGCGGATAATTCTTTAACAGGAAGTTTTTCAGTGCGCCGTGCGTAGTACCGCCTTCCACTATCACATATCCTGCCGACTCATTGACTTCCAGTATCTGCCCCATCCGCTTCATGTCCAGCAGGATACCGCCTTTTTGCGGGATTATCAGGCCTGTAAGCGAAAGGCCTCCTCCTTTGGGGATAAGAGGTATTTTTTCCCTGTTTGCCAGCCTGACTATGGCCTGTATCTCATCAACCGTTGACGGCATGACGACATAATCCGGCTCATGAGGCGGCATCAAGCCCGGGTCCCTCCCGTACAGGTAAAGCTCCTCTTTATTGTTGGATATGTAATCTTTATCGGTGATCTTGCTGAGTTCCTGTAATATATCTATCATCTCAGCTACACCTCCGCTTCAATTTTAGACAGTTGGAGGCTTTGAGCCTCCCCTATCGCCAGCCTGCAAAGATCGATCATATGGATGGGCTTTAATCCACGCGCGGCCACCTTATATGCCAGCGAATCCCAGCAGGCGGGGCAATTGAAAACAACGTATTCGGCGCCTGATTCCAGCATGTCATCTATGTTTCTTTTCTGAACATCATCGGCCAGGTCTGGGCCCACGCCCATTCTGAAGATCTCGCCACAGCAAAGCGCTGTCTGTTTGTCGTATTTTCGCTTGACCCTTTCAACGCCGATAGCATGGAAGATATCGTCAACAAAATGATCAATCTGCGGTATCAACCTGGTGGAGCAGTTTCTCTGGTAGGCCACCTTCAGGTTAAGCGGCGTTACCTGGTATTTGAGATTTTTCAGACGCTCTAAAAGATATTCATAATAGTGCACCGGCTTGAAAGGCACTTCAATGCCGTAAGCCGGTGCAATGGAAGTATAAGTAGCGTAGCATTCGTCATGAAGGCAGACCAGTTCTCTGATGCCGTACTTAACAATGTTCTCGATAATGACAGGCAACCTTTCACGGATGAGGGATGTTTTTGCGTAGTGCAGGAAAACAGCGTTGCAGAAAAATTCCTGGCCGACTATTACAGAATATTCGATGTCCTGGAACAGCTTGCCGTGAGCAAGTATGTTGAATTGCGGCAGCAGGCAATAGGACAGCGCCTTTTCTTGCAGCATGCCCACCATATATTTGCCTACAGGCTGGCACTGGTTGATCCACATGGTGATTATCGGTCTGGGAGCAGGTAGTATCCCCTTTTCTTCCTGCCTGTCAACGATCATGTAGAAAGGATGATTACCGTGTGGGCAGTATTCTTCACAGGCGTAGCAGGTAGTGCAGGCTTCAAGTACAAATGAATTCTCCCCATTAATGATTTTCGACCATTGCTGTTTGGCCGCTTTTACGTCAAGCTCAATGTACTGGCATTTGGTGAGGCAAGGTACAGCTTTGCATTTTGTGCATTTGTCTTTGTCGAATTGAAGCTGTAGCATGGCGCTGCTAACCTCCTGTGTCTGAACTCATGTAATTATTATTATATTGGTTTCAGCATGTTTCGCTTTGTTCCGGTGCTAAATAGTAGGTCTAAAACGTGAGCGGGATAATAATTTGGGCGTCTGGTTGATCAGTGTTCCGCTAAACATGGTAAGGGCACGCTGCCTGATTCTGCGATGAGGTGTCTCGCCGGCTGCCATCTGCACCAGTTCAAGCAGGTGATAAATCTGCTGAGCTCCCGGGTATAGCAGGCTACCGGAACCAAGCATCTGCAGGCAACCTGCGCAATAAACGCAGAGTATATCCGCTTTCGTACTTTTTGCCTCAAGCAGTCTTTTCAGCGTGGAACGTGTCAGTTCTATGGTATTATAACAGCTCTCAATGCTGAAACCGGCGCCGATACCGCAGCAAACCATCCTGTCCCGGCTGCGCGGCATCTCAATCACCTCAATACCGATATGCTGGAGTATCTTGCGCGGAAGCTCGATATAGTCCGGCTCCAGGAACTTGGAATAGCAGGAGTCCTGTATGGTCGCGCGCAGGTTGAGCTTGCATTCAACTTTGATCCTGCCGCTCTGCAGTTCCTCCCAGAGAAAGCGTACTAGAGGTTTAAATTCAGCTTCGAATTTAATGCCCAGGCGCTCGGGCATTACTTTGGTGAAGAGGAAAGTGCCTGCTGTGCACATCATGAAAATATTTTTGGCTCCCATATCTCTAAAGCGTGCCTGCATGCGTTTGCCCTGAGCTTCCGCCAGGTCGAAATAGCCGGTGCGAAAGTAGGTTTCAGCGCAGCACCAGGAGAGACCCCCGCGGATTGGTATTTTGGGCAAAAGCGATGTCTCTGTAAGGTAAGGAACAGTACAAACATTGCACCCGGGATAGATGAATTCCTCACAGGGCGAGATGTCGTCCCAGCTTGCCAGCCTGGCCTTTTCATCAGCGGGAAGGCGTTGTATAACATAGCTGCGGAAATTTATCGGTTCGAGCGGCTGAAAATAGCGTGCCCGTTCCAGGAGGCCGCGACTGCGGTAAATCTCCGACCAGTGATGGACGATTGTCTCGCATGGATTGGCCTGGTTCGGGCAATAAGTATCGCAGTTGAAACAGCCTGTACAGGCCTTTGATACTTGAGGGCTTATTTCACCCCGGTTGATTTTAAGTTTCTCACGTTTGGCAACTTCCAGAGGCAGGTTAAGCTCCGGACAGCGAGAAAGGCATTCCCCGCACAGCTTGCAGTTCTTAATATTATGAAACTGGTATTTCCCCTGATCCATCATGTCTCAACCCCCTTCTAAAATATATAATCAGCCTGACGGTAAAGTGCAGAATGCCGAGAGTTACGATATTACGGAAGGCAACGCTACTGTAAAGGGTGTCTAAAAATTTTAGCAGGCGTGTTGATTCAGAGCCGATATCATCCGGTGATAGCTCGCGTTCGAACAAACTTAAATCTATATAAAAGCGACGACGGGCAGCGTCGTTGAATCCCATGCGCAGGATATTCGCCGTTATGATGGCTATGATCTGAAATGCTCGCTGTCGCGTACGGTGCAGCGGTTTGTTCCCCCGCGCCATCTCTACCAGCTCAAGCAGGTGATACAGTTCCAACCTGCTGCCGTAAAGCTCCCTCACCACAGAAAAGATAAAATAGCAGGCAGAGCAGTACGTCACCAGGCAATCTGCACCGGACCGCTCGGCTTCCTTCAGCCGTTTGGATCCATGTTCGATCAGGTCCAGCAGACTGAATTTTCCGGCGGCGGCGCCAAATCCGCAGCAGAGGGAGTCCCGACAGTTATGCGGCATCTCCACCAGATCGGCGCCACAAGCCGATGCTATTTCCCTGGCTGCTCGCCACAGGGTGTCACCTTCGCTTTTGGAAAAGCAGTTATCGTGTATAGCGATACGTCGCCGGATGGGCGTGATTAGCGATAGGCTGCCTGAATGCAGCTGCTGGAGCAGCCATTGCTCGAGAGTGATGACATTGCTGTTGATGTGTATGCCAAATTTCTCTGGCAGTATGATAGTCAGCATCGCGTGTTCTGCGGCCATCATGGTCACTATGCGACGGGGCCTCAAGTCTTCAAGCACTTTTTTCACACGCAGGCCGGCCTTTTCCACAACATCCAGCAACCCTAGCTGATATATATGGCCCCCGCTGCACCAGAGGCGCTCATCACCATAGATTGTCAGGTCTGTTAGCAGCGAGTTGTCAGCCAAGTAAGGCGAAAAGGAGCTGAAACAGCCGGTCAGCAGTATATCTTTTCCCTGCTTGCCCTCCATATTTCTCCAGTTCCTGATCTGATCTTTCTCATCGGTGGGAAGCAATGGATATAGCTGACTCCATATAGAAGATATATCGCCTGGAATTACCATACGGGCAATAGCCGGCAGTCCCAGCCTTAAATAGCGCTCATGCCAGCGCAACAGGATCAATTCGTAAGGGTGGCAGTTGTTGGGGCAGTAGGAATTGCACGAAAAGCAGGTGGTGCACGAGTCGAGTACGCCGCTGTCAAGGCCTTTATTAAGCTTGTCCTTAGCCGCGCGAGCGAGCACTGGACTGAAATTCAAAACGGGACAACTGGAAAGGCAAGTACCGCAAAGCCGACAACAACTCGCGTCGAAAAAATTCTTATTGACCACCGCGACCTCAGCAAGATTATAACTTATAGGCGATATTGGTATTTAGTCAGGTTACAGGCAAATCCTCAATATATTTTATCAGTTTGGTGAATGGAAGGTACTGCCTGTATGGGTTGGGGTGAGCTGATTGTATCCTCAATAAGTAGTGCAGCTTCTCGGCGCTACAAGCGATATTACTATTTCTCTAAGCTTTCGAACTACGATGTTTCCCAGTTGATGAACTGACCTTTAACATCCACCATGGCATTGGCTATAAGGTCAACCAGTCCTCCGTAGTAAATGCCGTGCTTTTCAGTTAGTCTATAGCGGGATAGCAGATCGCGTATCATACCCTTGCAGTTGGAACAGGGAGCACATACGTATTTATGAATTTCGGGATTCATGACATCCCCGAAGGTAGTAAGTATCTGTTTTAGCTTCATTCGGCCGGAGACTGATGATCGCCAATCTGAGAAGTTATTTGAGTCCATGATAGCGAAACCGCTGCCGCCGCCGCAGCAGTAATTATCCACACCGTGCGGCTCCATTTCACGAAAATCAGGGCATATTTTCCTCAGGATTCGTCTCTGCGGCTCAACAATGCCGCTCAGTCGTACCAGGTTACATGGATCATGCAAGGTAACGGGGAAGTTATTTTTAGACCTGTCCAGCCTGATCTTATCGTTTAAGACGATGTCTTCAAGCAACGGTATTGCGCTTTCGCGGGGTATATTAAGATCGCCGGTCAATACACGATCAGAAACTACCAGCATGGCCTTATGTGCATGGCCGCACTCTCCCACCATCATGCGATTGACCTTGAGGTCCCTGGCCGCCTGGGCATGACGGGCAGCAATGCGCGCAAGCTGGACATCATCGTACCAAACGCCGTAATTCACCGCGTCATAGGCTACCAGGCTGCTTGAAAGTGTCCAGTCAACGCCGGCGGCATCGAAGATGATGGCAAAGGCCTCGATATTCTCCGGCCAGGAAATGAACTCGCCGGCATTGTGCAGCAATAATATATCAGCGCCCTCCTTATCTACCGGTATCCTGATAGTTTTACCAGTGATCTCCTCAATCTCGCCTTCGATGAAATCGATGAAGCTGGCCAGGGCTTTGGGTGAAGTGCCTGTACTTGATCCAACTTTTAGATGTTGGACGGTGCCCAGTTGATGCAATTCTTTGGGTGCTATATCCATCTCTTGGCTGAACAACTTGCGCAGCTCATGTGTAATCAGGCCGTTGTCCACACCGATGGGACATGATTGTGCACACCTGCGGCACAGTGTACAACGATATGACAGCTCTGCCAGCCTCGCTATGGTTTTAAAGTTGAGGTCG
Source organism: Dehalococcoidia bacterium (assembly GCA_028715025.1). GTDB lineage: Bacteria > Chloroflexota > Dehalococcoidia > GIF9 > UBA5629 > CAIMUM01. The sequence goes on from JAQTLG010000006.1 coordinate 6,408, forward strand.
ATGTCGCTGCCGGTGAATTTAGAGAGTAGTTTGCCCTCTTTCTTGAGATATTTTCGAATTATTCGGCGTAAAACCTCGGTCCGGTAAGTGGGACGGTAGATCTCCTGCCTGCCGCTTTCGGTGAAAACCGGACAGGCTTCCGAGCAGTTCTGACATTTGGCGCAGTTCTCCAGCGAAAGCATCAGCGGTTGGAGAAAGGTCCAGTTGTTCTCCTTTGACAGCAGTTTTTTCAGGCCGGCGATGAATTTTCTGACAAAATCCTCTTCCTCTTGTTTGTTCTGCGGTTTTACCAGTCCGATAGCTGATATACCATCGAGCGAAGCATCAAATCTGTCCTTCTGCTCACCTGTTAATTGCTTGATACCCGGTTCATCAGCAGGATCATCAAGCGGAGCAGGCAGACGGGAAAGGTCGGCCTTATCGATGTCGACCATCTGGCCTTCAATCTTGCCGATATCTCTGAGCGTTATTTTTTTCTTCATTTCTCTGTTTTGTCGGTGGCGCCGCTACTTTGCACCTGCTCGGACCAGCTTTGTCCTGTATGGATATGGGGCGCCGACCAGTCGGTCGACTGATTAAGCTGTGCCTGCAGTTTCTTCTCCAGGCCGGTGCCGGGTTTATTCGGTTCATCATCCCAGCGTACCTTGTGGTATGTGAAATATTTGGCTACATAGTGCATCATGCGGGTAAACGGCATATAAGCCAACAGCAGGCATGACAGCACGATGTTGATTGTCATAATGGGGCCGATTTCCGGGAAATTAAACGTGATGAGACTTTTCACATAGCCCCGGGACACATCGAAGGAGGGGTCTTCCATAATCCAGAAAAGAAGGCCGGTCAGGAAAACGAGCAATATACCTGTGAGATTGAAATAATCGATGGGCGCCGTGTAATTTCTAAGGTCTTCGTCGTAAGACCGCTTGATCAGTAGCCCGGTAGTACCGAAGATACCGAGTATAAAGGCGGCGACACCGGATATGAGAGTTAGGTAGTAAACAAGCGGAATCCCGAAATAAGGCGATGTTGAGGAAATACTCAGTCCGTTCAGTGTAAATATTGATCCTGCCAGGAGCATTACTACCCAGGCCACCAGCAGAAACAATCCGAGGTGGAAGGGATATACAAAGCTCCAGAATCTCCGGTTGCTGTAAAAATACTCTCGAAAGAAAACAATCTCCCGAAGAAATACGGTTGATTCTCCCAACAGGTTAATTTTACGTGGCCGGTGCCACCAATCTTCTTCCTCAAGGTACGACCCACCATAGGGCCTTCCAACCTCATGCGCAACCGGGTAGAGCTCCCAACGCAGATGGACGGGCAGCGAAGCGTATTTATATGCCCTCCAGACAATCCCGCTTATGAAGATCAGAAGGCAGCAATAGGTGAGCAGCAGAAGCCACATAGATAATCTTCTTTATACACAGCCAGTGGGTTTTGGCAGTCCTGCTATTTTGCAGGCGCCCTTGGCCGGTCCACCCGGGAAAAGCTTGTAAATGGTCTTGAGGTCAAAGCCCGTCTGCTTGGTGACCATCCTGATGGGTGGAGCTATCTCAAATTCGAGAAAATAATTGCGCAGGTAATTAATCACCTTCCAGTGGTCCTCGCTCATGGGATATGCCTCTTCTGTCTTTGCGATATCCTCGGCTACGGCCTTATCCCATTTTTCAGGCTCCTGTATGAAGCCGTCCTCATCTATTTCGAGTTCTTTTCCGCCAAGCGTAACTTTAGGCATGCTCAATTCTCCTGTTGTTTATTTATCTTTCGCGTACAGCTCGGGATTCTCGTCGAACTTCTTCTTGCAGGCCTTGCAGCAGAAGTAATGGGTCTTGCCCTTGTGTTCACTTGTACCGCGGGCCTTTTTCTCCTCAACTTCCATTTTACATACCGGGCATACTGCCATCTCAATTATCCTCCGGTTATTACTGTAATACGCTTTTCTGCGTTTTTGCCTGCAGACGCCAGCTTCACGAAGTTTTGTGCCCAGGAAGGCGCTCCAAGGGCATGCAGGTGCATGTACGAGGCCAGCACATTTTTATAAACAATTCCGTCAGTTTTACCATCGATCCCATTGCCACGGATTACGCGATAGGCGCAGGGCTGCCCGCCGGAGTTTAGCAGCCTGGAGTGGTGGAACTCGTGACCCTTGAGCGTGGTGCCCTCAGGGAAAAAAGGATTTCGCTCCGTGACTTCGGCCGTGACATAGCCGTGTCCCTGCGGCTTCTTCTCAATTACCACGTCCGCAGGTATCACGCCTACCATGTCGTACGCCTTTCCCTCCGTGAGCAGGGAGCGGCAGAGGTAGATCAGCCCCGCACATTCTGCATAAACCGGCAATCCGGATTCCACGCCTGCTTTGATATCCTGCCGCAGACTATTATTAGCCTCAAGCTCAGAGGCGTAAAGCTCGGGGAAGCCGCCACCGATATAGAGAGCGTCCACCGCCGGCAGATGCTTGTCAGCGAAAGAATCGATATAAACCAATTGAGCCCCGTTACGTTGCAGGGCATCGAGGTTCTCGGGATAGTAAAAGCTGAAAGCCCTGTCTGCCAGGACGCCTATTTTGACTTTGATAGAGATGGATTGCCTCGTTGCCGCTTTTGTTGAGAGGACGCTGTCGCTCCTGTCGTCGCGCGCTAGGTAAGTCGATCGCTCGGATACATGTGCGATGCTCAAGATGCGCTTGATATCAACATATTGTTTGATGGTGCTTCCTATGCGGTCGATCATAGTAGCGGCCTCGGCTTGCTCCTGAAGCGGGACGATGCCCAGGTGTCGTTCTCGTATTGCCAGGCGTTCATCACGGGGAAGCGCGCCCAGCACAGGTATGTCGCAGTGCTGCTCAATAGCTTTGGTAATAGTGCGCTCATGCCTGGGATTGCCCACGTAGTTTAATATCACACCGGCGATGGGCGTAGTGGGCTCAAAATTGAGGTAGCCACTGACCATAGCTGCGGCGCTGCGCGTCATGCGGGAGCAATTGACAACCAGTATTACAGGCGACTGCAATTCACGCGCCAGCCAGGCTGAACTGCCCTCACCTTCATCCAGAGGGCTGTCGTATAGCCCCATCGATGCCTCAATGAGCGCGAGGTCGGCCCTTTCGCAGCCCTCACGAAAACTTCTCAGCAATGCGGAAGGGTCGAACATGAAGAGGTCGAGATTGCTGCACGGTAGTCCGGCGGCTGCCGATAGCCAGGAGGGGTCTATGTAGTCGGGCCCTTTTTTAAAAGGCTTTATTATCAAGCCACTCTCCCTCAGGGATGCGCACAGGCCTATGGCAACGGCTGTCTTGCCGGAGCGTCCCTGTGGGGCGGCTATCATCAAGCGTGCTGTCTGCATGCCGTGCTCCAGATTATTGCTTAAGCTGAATATATGATGTCCCCAGGTAGATATACTCGATCTTGTCTTCCTTGGCCAGTTCGGCGATAGCCTTATCCACGAGCGCCTTTTCAACTTCTACAGCGCGTGCTACATCGCGGTTCTTGGCCTTGCTGACCGTGCCCAGGTATTTCAATACTTTCTCTTTGAGTTCTTCGCTAACTCCTTCCGTCATCTTATTGCTCCTTCTACCATCGGAATTGCGTGGTGGTGCGGTAGGTATCTATTCCGTGTGTGAAATCATCTATGTGGTACTCGGTAAAGGGTATGCCCGTAAGTTTGAAGAAGTTCTCCCAGCCGACACGGTCGATCCATTCGCCCATTCTCTCATCGGGGAGAGCATGTTTGGCATATACTTCCACAATATTTTTGATGGCGTTCACCGCCTCGGGCCAGCGCGGCGGATTATTGGGCAGATAGGGGATGGCCAGGCGTGAGAACATGGGCGTGTGGCGGGCATTGGAGACTTTACCGCCTACGTAAATAGCCACGCCGTCGCCCGTGCTGTCGGCTAGCGGCATGGCCGGGCAGACAGTGAAGCAGTTGCCGCAGTACATGCATTTCTCCTCGTTAACCACCAGTCCCTTTACATTGGGATCGGGATTCTTACGTATGGCGCCGGTGGGACAGGAGGCCATGGTAGTGGGTATCTCGCAGACGGCGGACACTTTGCTGTTATCCACCTTGGGCGGCTTGGTATGTATGCCGACGATAGCTATATCTGAGCAGTGGACAGCGCCGCACATATTGATGCAGCAGGCCAGCGCCACCCTCAACTTTGCCGGCAGTTTCATGCTAGTGAAGTACGGATATAACTCATCCATGATTGCTTTGACCAGGCCGGAGGAGTCGGTTGCCGCGCTGTGGCAATGTGCCCAGCCCTGTGTGTGCACAATATTTGATATGGCTTTGCCTGTGCCGCCCACTGGCAAGCCCAATTTTTGTACTGCCGCGATAATAGGTTCAACGTTCTCTTTTTTAGGTGTCATGAACTCAACGTTGGAGCGGCTGGTGAAGCGCAGCTTGCCGTCGCAGTATTTGTCGGCTATGTCGCAGATGTCACGGATGAAATCGATACTGACCAGGCGTGGCGATCCTGCGCGAACGGTCCATACCTCATCTCCGCTCTCGGATACGTGCCTGAGCACGCCCGGCTTGGTGATTTCGTGATATTTCCATTTCCCGTAATTTTTCTCAATAACTGCGGGAAGCATCTTCTTATAGCTTGGGGGACCGATATCGCTTTTTCCCATTTTCCTTCTCCTTCAATATAGTTAATCGAAGAATACGTATGGATTGGCCCTGGGCCTGTAGACCATCTGAGGCAGCGGCTTGAGATCCACCGCGCGCAGGAATGTCTTGAGTCCCATCCTCTCGATCAGCTCAGCCACCCTTTCACGCGTGCGTCCGTTCTCATCCCACCATTCCCAGATCTTGTGCAGCAGCTCCTTGGCCTCGTCATAGGGAGGTTCCATCTTCATGAAGGGGACCAGCACCCATGATAGGTAGGCGCCCTTGATAATAGGAGCCTTGCCGCCGATAAGTATGGTGGCGCCGCGATCGAGACCAGGCCGTATTGCTTTGCACATCTTGTTAATGCAGTGCATACAGCGCACGCAATCATCTGCCCGCAGGTTAAGTTTCTGAGCCTTCTCATCCCAGGCCAGCGCTTTGGTAGGACATTTGTCGGTGACAATACCTTTAATATCGAAGCCGTTCTTAACGTACCTTCGGACCTCATCCTGATCGATACGCAGCGAATCGCGCCATGTGCCGATGATAGTGAAATCAGCGCGAGCTATGGCCGCCACTCCATCATTGGGGCAGCCCGATACCTTGATTTTGAATTTATAAGGCCACCTCGGGCGGTGCATCTCGTCCTGGAACTCCTGTGTAAGGTTATTGCAGATATCCAGAGTATCGATGCAGGCCCATTCACAACGCGCTGGTCCCACACAGGCGCTGGGTGTACGCAGGGCGGAGCCCGAGCCGCCCAGGTCGAAACCGGCCTCGGTCAACTCGTCAAAGCACGGCTGCAGGCTCTTAGTATCGGTGCCAAGCAGGATGATATCGCCTGTCGAGCCGTGAAAGTTGGTCAATCCGCTGCCGTATTTCTCCCAGATATCGCAGATTTTACGTAAAGCATCAGTCGTGTAAAACCAGCCCGAAGGCATATTGATACGCATGGTGTGGAACATCTCGACGGCAGGGAATTCTTCAGGCACATCTACATACCTTCCTATTACGCCTGAGCCATAGCCGGTCACGCCGACTATGCCGCCGTGCTTCCAATGGGTGATCTTGTCTTTGAAGGAAAGCTCCTGTACGCCCAGCAGATCTTTGGCTGCAGCGTTCTTCTTGGCAGCCCGCTTGATCTCTTTTACATAGCTGGGCCAGGGCCCGTCTTCGAGGTTGTTGATTAAAGGAGTGTCTCTGTCCGCCATTTACTGCATCTCCTGGCTATTTAATCCACCCAAGTCTGATACTAAAATAATACCACTTACAGGCGTACACGTGCCTGCACCCCACCAAATTTATCGACAGTTAAATTATACATTATTTGTATAATTTGTAAACTGGTATAATTAAACCGCCTATTTCGATAAATCCGGACAGCCAATATAATTTTATCAGCGGATTAAGACAGGGGGAAATCATTCTATGGATGAAACAGGTCCCACGGTAACTGTGTCGAAAGATTCACTGGAGACCCTGCCGCGACTGAAGAAATTGCGTGAAGATATCCTCAAGTCGTCTTATCATGTCTGCACGCAGAAGGCCTGCCTGCTGACCGATTATTTCCGCAGCCATACACGACAGGATTTCCTAGATAATCTGCTGTCGTCAATTCAGTATCGCTTATATCGCAGAAGCCTGAAGAATTCTGCCAGATCTATCCCTCAAAAAAGGTGGCTGGTGGCTGTTAATAACTACATTAATTCCCTTCTGCTTAAGAGGCGCAATGTTCCGCAGGGCGAAACTGTCACACGTTATGCCGAAGCTTTCAGGTACACACTGGAAAATATGGAACTGAAGGTGTACGACAGCGAATTGATCGTGGGAAATCCGTCGGCGTGGCGGGTGGGTGCTCCCATTCATCCCGACCTGGGCGGACTGTTGATGTTGCCGGAGATAAAAGGTATTTCCGGGCGCAGGCACAATCCCATGGATATCGAATCCACTCAACTGGAGGAGCTTGAAAAGGAGATCTTTCCATTCTGGTTTAACCGATCGGTGCTGGCGTTAACGCCTCTGCTGAGCAACGATCCAGACCTGTTTAACACGATGCTGGAGGGGAGATATTTCATCCTGACTCAGTTCTCAGGAGTCTCGCATGTTACGCCGGATTATCCCACCGTACTCAAGCTGGGATTCAACGGGATAGCCCGGCAAATACGTGAGAGGTTGGAAAGGGTGAAATCGGATATGGAGGCCTGCGGCGACAAAGCCGGGCGCAGGCGGTTAGAGCAAAAGGGACGATTTTATGAAGCTGCCCTGGTCTGTGCCGAGGCTGCCGCCGATTACAGTAAGCGCTGGAGCGAATTCCTCGAATATGAGGCTGCCGGGACGGAGGATGAAGTTCGAAGGCAGGAACTGCTGAGATTATCGGAGATATTTAACCGCGTGCCTGCAGAGCCGGCTGAGACTTTTTATGAGGCACTGCAGTGCGTTTTTATCACCCATGTCATGCTGCACTACGAGAACTTCCAGCACGGTATTTCTTTTGGACGCATGGACCAATACCTTTTCCCCTATTATAAACGTGATATCGAGTCCGGCCGGCTTACCCGCTCCGAAGCGGGAGAATTACTGGGATGTTTCATAGCCAAGGCGGGCGAGCTGCTGCCGCTTTTCTTCGACCGTGCCACTGAGTATTTCAGCGGCCTGTCTTCGGCCTCCGGCATAACTCTGGGAGGACGCACGGCCGATGGCAGTGATGGAGTCAACGCGCTGTCATTTCTGTTTCTGCAGGCTTATGACCAGGTCAGGCTCAGACAGCCGAACTTCCATGTAAGGATTAATCAGGACACTCCCGTCGAATTCACTGACCTGTGTTGTGAGGTGCTCAAAAAGGGCGGCGGCCTTCCGGCCTTTTTCAATGATGACGAGATACCTCGGGCGCTGGAGAAAGCGGGCATCGATAAAAAGGACGCTGAGGATTATTCCATCGTCGGCTGTGTGGAATGGGGCGTACCGGGTAAAAGCTTCCCTGCAGCCGGGGCGATCTTTGTCAATATGCCCATGGCCCTGCACTTGGCTTTACATAATGGCATGTATGATGGTTTTCAGTTTGGACCGCCGACAGGTGACATCAAAGCTATCAATGGCATGGAAGCTATTGTCAGTGCCTTTAAGATACAACTTGAGAACATGACTAGGCGTGCAACGGATGGCAACAACGCTATCGAGCAGACCCATGCTGCATATCGTCCTACTCCATTTCTCTCCACCCTGGTGGATGGTTGTTTAGATAAAGGCATGGAGGTCAATGCAGGCGGTGCCAGATATAATTCAACAGGATGCCAGGGAGTGGGGCTGGCCGATACTGTGGATGCTCTGACCGCTATCGAACAGGTCGTGTTTAACGAGGGCAGGCTGTCTCTGGAAGAGCTGGTAAGGGCTGTGGATGCTGATTTTGCAGGAAATCCGGAACTGAACGCGATCATCTTGAATAAAATTCACAAATATGGCGAAAACGAAGATAGGCCCAACTACTACGCACGTATGGTCTCAGGTATTTTCACTGATCTGGTAACGCGATACAGCAACCCGAGAGGGGGAAAATACTATCCGGGATTCTGGTCCATGACCACGCACCAGGGCTTCGGTGCGCGCACCGGCTCATTACCCGGCGGCCGTCGAGCCGGTCAGCCCCTGGCCAACGGGATATCGCCCTGCAATGGCCGTGATAAGAATGGACCGACAGCCTCGATGTCATCAGCAGCGTGCATAGACAACAACCTTGTAGGCAACGGCTATGCGCTCAATGAGAAACTTGATCTTGCTCTGATCAAAGATCCCTCGCGTAACCGTCTGATAGAATCGTTGATTTTCGGTTTCTTCGCCAGCGGAGGAATGCAGGTGCAGTTCAACGTCGTCGACCCCGCCGTACTCATCGATGCCAGGGAGCACCCCGACCAGTACCGCGGCCTGGTTGTGCGTGTTTCAGGGTATTCAGCGTATTTTAACGATCTGACAGAATCGATGAAGGACGAACTGATACAGCGCACCGCTCACGATATCAATTCATGTATATGTTAGTCTTTATTCAGGTAAAGGAAAATAATTATCCAGATCCCTGTTGCGGATTTGATCCACCGACTTCTCCATCCTGGCAACAAAGTCTTTTGCTTCAGCGCTCTTGCCGACCAACTGCAAGGCAGCCCGGTTAACCTCTTTTTCGGCGGAACTGAGCCTGTGTAAAAACGCATCGAATGATTCCCGGTCTACATATGCTGTCTTAACCATATCGTTGTAAGTTTTGCCCTCAGATACGAGCAGCTTCTGATAATGGTCGATCAGCAGCCGGATCTCCTGCATCTGTTTCAGGCGCACTTTCTCCGAATACACGCCTTTCTGGTCGGCGCTCAGGATCGATAATGTCTTTTTCTCCACCTCTGCCAGACTATTGATTTTTGTCAGGCCGAATTGCTGCATGTTGCCGGCCGCTTCCAGTGCCAGTTTCTTGGTAAACATGAAATTCAGTGTAAAGGCCTCTTTGGACCGGTGATGTTTGAGCAGGTTGATAGCAAAGAGCGGTGGAAGCACGAAATCCCAGACCCCTAACGCCATCGTGCCGGTCACATCGGTGGCCACAGCTTTAGCCATCTCTCGTTCCTCGGTGAGAATATTTTTCATCTTGGTGTCCAGCACTGTGGGGAGAATATTTCGCAGCACGCTCATAAGGCGAAATATAGCATACGTTTTTCGAGCAGGTCAAAGAAGAGGCAGAGAATTCCGATGCTGTGTTAGAATGCATTTAGGTACACTGATCGGAGGTCAATCCTGATGCTGCCTCGCATTATACAGGTCGAAGTGTCGACCAGGTGCCAGCTCCGGTGCCGTTTTTGCCCGCGCACCCTGCTTAAAGACAGATGGGTCTCACTTGATATAAACAGGGAGTGGTTTACGCAGATATTGCCGTATGTGCGTAACGCGGAACTGGTGCACCTGCAGGGATGGGGGGAGCCGCTGCTTCATCCTGATATATGGAATATGGCAAGGGCAATCAAGGAAAGGGGAGGCAGAGTCAGCCTGACTACTAACGGCGTGCTCCTGAATGACTCCGCCGTTCAGCAGATATGCCAGATCGGCTTCGCTTTTATAGCGGTGTCGGTGGCCGGAGCAAAATCTGCCACTCACGATTCTTTAAGGGCGGGATCGAGCCTGGAGCAAATCTGTAAGAACATTGCCGGTTTAAGCGCCGCAAGGTCTCACCCGGATATTCATCTCGTCATGCAGATGATGAAATCAAATGTCTCCGAGTTGCCTGCACTGGTTGATCTGGCGGCCGAGTTGAAAGCGGACAGGGTGATCGCGCCCAACCTTGATTACATTCCTGACGCTGAGACGGAGGCGCTGAAAACGTTCGGCACGGCGGCCGATCCTCATCTGCATGATATAGTGGAGGAAGCAGAGAAGAGGGGGAAAAAACGAGGAATACAGGTATATGCTTATCCCCTGGAGTCCCGCGACAATTCACCGCTGTGCAGCGATGATCCGCTGCACAATACTGTTGTGAGTGTGAGGGGTGAAGTCTCCCCCTGTGTTTACCTTTGTCTGCCGGTTGAAGGCACGATTCCCAGAATATCGCGGGGCAGGGTAAGCGCGGTTGACCGCTTTATCTATGGAAATGCGCAGGATGGGCTCGATAAAGTCCTTGAGAATGCACAGGCAAAGGAGTTCAGGCTGGCGTTCGACCGGCGAGTAGAATACTCGAGGCTAAATGCAGCCGAATCGATGGCATTGTTGACTCTGCCCGGAATACGTGGTGCACGTAAAATTCTACAGGGACAGGAGAAGCAGCCCTTGACTGAAGTCACGGAGGCAATGCCGCCGGCGCCGGCACAGTGCCGGGGGTGCTATAAGTTGCAGGGGATATAAGCCTGTTGAGACACATTTGTTACGGGAGGAACCGGCAGCCGGTCCCTCCCGTAATGTTTTGTTGAG
>JAQTLG010000007.1 GCA_028715025.1 Dehalococcoidia bacterium
ACACTTGGGAGCGATCATGGACACGTCGATATAGTCGGGCGGTACGATCTGACCGTAATGAATATTGAATCCATGCGCGAACATCAGGGTTTTCCCCTTGGCCATTTGATCGGAGATCGATTCCTTATATACATTAGCCTGAAGCTGATCCGGGACGAGCATCATAACCACATCAGCCCTCTTTGCGACTTCGGCCGCATCGAAAACATCGAAGCCCGCCCTTTTGGCGGCCCTGTGGCCGTCGGTTCCCCTGGCCTCGGCCACAATGACCTTGAGCCCGCTGTCACGAAGGTTCTGCGCGTGGGCATGGCCCTGGCTGCCGTAGCCTATAATCCCAATGACCTTGTTTTTTAATAAGGCCAGGTCTGCGTCCTTCTCGTAATATATCTTTGCCATGTTACCTCCTGCGAAATTATGAATACGATGTTGAAGCGGCTACCAGTCAGGCAGGTTCTCCTCCTCCGGCGCCGCCTGTTCCACAACGTGTCTGAGCGGTTTATTCTCCTCGATGGTGAGCGGACCGGGGCCCCCGCGCGGCAGGGCGATGGTGCCTGTGCGCGACATCTCCCTGATGCCGAATCCGCGCAGCAGTTCGATCAGAGTATCCACTTTATCCGAAGTGCCGGTTACCACCAGTATCAGCGAATCGGGTGCGACATCCACGATGTTGGCTCTGAAGATATCCACGATCTGGATGATCTCGCTGCGCGTGGATGGTGTGGCTTTGACCTTGATCATCGCCATCTCGCGGGCCACCGGGCTTTCGCCTGTGATATCGGCAATGCGGATAACCTCGATGACCTTGTCCAACTGCTTTCTGACCTGCTCGATATTGGCGTCATCTCCTTCTACTACTATAGTCATCCGTGACAGGCCGGGCTGCTCGATATGGCCCACCGCGATGCTTTCTATATTGAAATTACGTCTCCTGAGCATGCTGGCGATGCGGTTCAGAACGCCCGGCCGGTCCTGCACCAGTGCAACCAGTATATGTTTTCTGTCCAATTAATATATCTCCATCGGTGGAATTCGTCTGCTACTTCTTGACGCTTGCCGCCGGATTGGGCATCTCGAGGAACTCGACGATGGTCTTCCCGGGCGGGACAAAGGGGTAAACGTTCTCCTCGGGCTCAACGATGAACTCGATGAGGAAGGGGCCCTTATGCTCCATGGCTTTGTGGATGGCGGGCCTTACATCTATCTTCTTGCTGACCTTGACGCCCTTGATCCCGTACGCCTCTGCTATCTTGACGAAATCGGGATTATAAAGCTGGGTCCCGAAATACCGCTTGTTGTAGATAAGCTCCTGCCACTGCCTGACCATGCCCAGCCAGCCGTTGTTGAAGACGGCGATATTTATATCCAGGTCCTCCTGCACCATCGTGGCCAGCTCCTGTACCGTCATTTGAAAGCCGCCGTCTCCGGCTATGCACCAGACCGTTTCCTGCGGGCATCCTACCTTGGCCCCGATAGCGCCGGGCAGCTCGAATCCCATGGTGCCCAGGCCGCCTGATGAAACGAAGCTGTTTGGCCTGTCATAGTAGAAATACTGCGCCGCCCACATCTGCGCCTGTCCCACACCTGTGACTATAATGGTATCGCCCCTGGTGGCCTCGTGTATTTGCCTGATTATATATTGCGGCAGGATGTCTTCGTGATGGCGTATCTCCATGGCCGGATGCTGTGACCGCCACTCGTCAAGTTGCGAAAGCCAGCCTATATGTTCCCGCCTTTCTATCTGTTTATTGAGTACCTGCAGCACGTTTCTCAGGTCGCCCACGATCGGCACGTCCACCGCGATGTTTTTACCGATCTCCGCGGCATCGACATCGATGTGCACAACGCGCGCGTGGGGTGCGAAGGTGCTGACACCGCCCGTAGCGCGGTCGTCGAACCTCATGCCCACTGCGAGCAGCAGGTCGGCGTTGTGGACAGCCTTATTGGCATAGCCCATGCCGTGCATTCCCAGCCAACCGTAGCTGAGCACGTGCGATTCGTGAAAGCAGCCTATGCCGAGGAATGTCGTGACCACCGGTATCTGGGCGTTTTCGGCCAACTCCTTAAGCTCGGGGAAGGCCTTCGATATATTGATCCCGTGGCCCGCAATGATCACCGGGCGTTCCGCCGAATTGACAAGGTCGGCGGCTTTTTTAATCTGGGCTGGGTGCCCGAACAGTTTGGGCTTAAATCCCGGAAGGTCCACCTTGTCAGAATAGTTGAACTCAATGCGCGCCTGGAACACGTCCCTGGGTATATCCAGTAACACAGGTCCCGGCCTCCCCACCTGGGCCACGTATGACGCCTCGCGTACGGCCTTCGCCAGGTCGTTGATGTCCAGCACGAGCTGGTTATATTTGGTTATGGGCACCGTTATGCCGGTAATATCGATCTCCTGGAAAGCATCCTTGCCTATAAAATGGGTCGGCACCTGGCCGGTGATGGCCAGCAGTGGGACCGAATCGAGGTAGGCGTTAGCTATTCCGGTGACCAGGTTGGTTGCGCCCGGGCCTGAGGTAGCCAGACAGACTCCCATCTTACCTGTCACGCGTGCATAGGCATCGGCCGCATGGGCTGCGCCCTGCTCGTGCCTGACCAGTATATGGCGCAGCTGGGGGTACCTGGGTATGGTGTCATAGAGAGGAAGCAGCACTCCGCCGGGGAAACCGAAGATGACCTCGACTCCCTCTTTGATAAGGCACTCACATAATATCTCTGCGCCTGTCTTTATCATGTATGCTGGACACTCCTAATCCTCAAATACTGCTCCCTCGCTGGCGGGCCCGACATTCTCTATGTACCGTTTAAGGTATCCGCTCTTGATGCTGGTTTTGAATGGGCGCAGCCCGCTTATGCGCCGCTTGATCTCAGCTGCGCTGATACCGACCTCCAGCTTCCGGGCAGGTATATCTATACTGATTATATCACCGTTTCGTACGGCCGCAATGGGACCACGGTCGGCAGCTTCGGGTACAACATGCCCGATGGCAGCGCCCCTTGTGCCGCCTGAAAAGCGCCCGTCGGTAATCAATGCAACTTTGCTGTCCAGACCCATGCCTGTTATCAACGAGGTCGGCGTGAGCATCTCGCGCATACCGGGCCCTCCTCGCGGTCCTTCGTATCTGATGACGACCACATCGCCCGCCCTGATCTTTCCCCCCATGATGCCCCTGGTGGCGTCCTCTTCATTTTCGAAAACACGGGCCGGGCCTTTGTGTACCATCATCCGGGGATCGACAGCACCGCTTTTAACCACGGCCCCGCCCGGGGCGAGGTTGCCGAAAAGAATGGCCAGCCCGCCGGTTTTCGAATACGGCCTGGAGAAAGGTCTGATCACATCGCGGTTTTTTACCCTGGCATCCTTGTAGATACTCGAGAGGGGTTTGAGCATGACCGTCTTGCATTCGCCGTCCAGCAGCCGCGATATCTCGTGCATGATAGCCGGTATTCCGCCCGCCAGGTCGAGGTCTTCCATATGCGCATCGCTGGCCGGGCTGATCTTGCACAGGTGAGGCACACTATCGCTCAGCTCATTGATATGCGATAAGTTGAATTTGATGCCCGCCTCATGAGCAACGGCCATAAAATGCAGCACCGAGTTGGTGCTGCCGCCCAGCGCCATATCCACAGCGAAGGCGTTGCTGATGGATGCCCTGGTTATAATATCGCGTGGGCGCAGGTTTTTCTTCAGAATCGCCATTATTTGTTGCCCGGCGTGCCTGGCGAGGTGGAGCCTGCGCGAATCGACGGCGGGAATGGTGCCGTTGCCAGGCAATGCCATTCCCAGCGCCTCAGTCAGGCAGTTCATGGTATTGGCCGTAAACATACCCGAGCAGCTTCCGCAACCGGGGCAGGCTGCGATCTCTATCTCCTCGAGCTCCGCCTCGCTGAGCTCACCCTTAGCCGCGCCGCCCACTGCTGTGAATACAGAAATCAGGTCGATCGTCCGGCAGGTTCCATCCTTGTGTAGCTTTCCCGCCAGCATAGGGCCGCCGCTGATGAAGATAGATGGTATATTCAGACGGACGGCTGCCATCAGCATGCCCGGGATGATCTTGTCGCAATTGGGGATGAAGACCAGGGCATCAAACTGGTGGGCCTCAGCCATGATCTCTACGGAGTCCGTGATCAGTTCACGGCTGGGCAGGCTGAATTTCATCCCGGGATGGTTCATCGAAATACCGTCGCAGACACCGATTGTATTAAATTCGAATGGCACTCCTCCCGCGCCGATAATGCCGGTCTTGACAGCACTGGCGATGGAATTCAGATGCGTGTGCCCGGGAACTACCTCGTTGAAGCTGTTGACGACGCCGATGAAAGGCTTATCGAAGTCAGCGCTGTGTACACCCACAGCCCTTAGCAATGCTCTATGCGGCGCCCTCTCGATACCTTTCTTGATACTATCGCTTTTCATATGACAGATACCCCACAAGTGAATTTCTCGGATCGCCGGACGGATTCCGTACAGGTACGGTGGAGATTGTAGTAAACTATCACATGTAATTATTTATTGTCAAGCAAAATCAACTTTATCATAATACGTGACCGCCATAACGGGTCAATTTTGCGTTAGCGGTTCATTGTCGGATGTCGAACCGGAGGCTGACGATTTCATGGCCTCCTGCAGAGAAACGTACGCATCCATCTTGCTCAATCAGCAGTTCATCCACGGCCGTTTCATCAAGCCTGCACCTTCCCACGGCTACGATGGGTAAGTCCGGCTTGATGCTCACATCGATTGCCCGGCTCGAGATATTGAAGCCACGCACGATCAATCCTGACCCATCTTCGGGCATTTTAATTGCTGTGATAACAAACAGGTCGGGAACAACGGTCAGGAAGGAACCGGCTCCCTCGCGTATGCCGGGATGTGGAATAGCTACAACTGCGCGCATAGGAGCATTGAACGCGTATGCCTGCTGAAAGGACCCGATCCAACCATCCTCGTGCGGGATGATCGAATACTCAAACTCATAAGTGCCGTGCATCTGTGCGTCTGGCACGGCCAGCCAGGGCGGACCGGCATGATCCTTTCGCGTGTCCAGGTTATCCAGCGACAGCCAGCCCGTGCAGCGCAGTAAAGTCAAGGCCACCTCCGATACCTGGTCTGTCTGCAGTACCTCCACCTCGGGCAGGCCACGGTTGGCGATCATCAGGCCGATTTTCCCGTCCGATATGTCGACGAAGGCGCGTTGCGGCTGTTGTGCAACGGGCTTCTCGAACCAGCTATCGTCATAGGACGCAGCGCCAACAGGTCTTCCGCCAACCTCGAAGTGGCCGTCATAGTATGCTTTATCGGCTTTGAAAGGTGCTGGGAAGTGCGCCCGCAGCCGGTGGTCGCAGCAGACGTTGTTTACACTCGTGGTAAAATCGACCCGTGCGACCCCGCGGGTCAAGACGGCCTTTGTGGTGATCTCAAGGGGCTCCCTGACGTTAGACCTCGCCATGCGGTCAGACGACAGGGATTCAGGGACGAGCATTTCCAATTTCAGAGTGATGGATTGAGTGACGGACCCACTCTCGATACGCAGGCCAGTCACAGTGGAGTATTGACGGGAATCTACGATACTGTCATGGGCAGGAGCGCAGTAGTTATACAGGTCTCCGCGGTCGCCGCCGTCTGTGAAATAGTTCAGGCCTCTGTAAACCTGTCCGTTCCTTTTATCAGATAGGCTGAAACCGTTACTGCCTTTATCGATAGACAATATAAGGTATTCATTTTCAATGGACGCCGGATTGGCGTCGGCGCTGACCGCGGCGGCTGCGGCCGATCTTTGTATCCAGTAGGTTGCATAGCCAAGAGGCGGCACATCGACAGCGATGAAGGAGATTTGAGAAGGATGCACCAGCGTCGCCCTGACATGGAATTGCCTGATCGATGTATCGTTGAGGCAGCTTTTCAGTTTATCCTGCCACGTTTTCAAGGCCGGCTGCCCGCTGTTGTCGACGATGATATCCAGATAAAGGTCGTCGCCCCTGCGTTCAATTCCTATGTTATGAATATCAATGCCATGGCTCGATCCCTGTGCTGCCGTTTCCCACAGTGCGGCGAGCCCCTGCCAGTCAAGGATCGTATTCAATAGTTCCTCTACCCCACCCTTGCTGACGATCTGGTAAGGTATGCTTTCTCCCCGCCTGTCGATTATCTCGATATCATGGCTGGAATGGCTCTGGATCAGCGGGATGGTTACGGCCCCGCTGTTGACTGCCGACAGCGGATTGAAAACGGTGACCGAGAATATCGCTGTTTTCTCCGGACACGCGCAGTTTGTGTCGAGAGATGCTGCTATATCAGATAGTGACCGGCCCGCAACCGCTTCAGCCAATTGGCCGACCTGGTCGAAGCGTGCCCTCATTTCCTGATGTACCTGATCGATGGAGCAGCCGCAAATGGAGTCGTGGGCGTGGTTCTCCAGAAGCATGCGCCAGGCCAGCGAGATGAATCCGTGCGGCCGCTCCGGCGATGCGAGAGGAGGATCAGGAGGTTTTGAGGCAAGCAGGAGAGAGAGCGCACTGTAAGGCTCTGCCCATTTTTCCAGTAGCACCTGGCAGCGGTTGTTGCTCTGTTTGATCCAGATACGCGATGAAAGTGTGCCCGGCAGTACGGGCTGCCTCCTGCAGTCCCGCAGCTCTCCTGTAATGGTTGGAATGGCTGTGTTCGAAGCGGCCAGCCACTGTTGTAAGTCAGCCAGGTAGAGTGGAAGTGTGGAGTGTACGAAGCGGTATTCAGGCAGGGCTTGATTCAGGAAATCAAGCGCGGAAGTTATTTCAGGGCGCGGCTCTATGTGGTCTGTTCCCTGCATGAGCAGTATGGGGCCGCCCTGCGTGTGGGGAGCCAGTTTATCCAGCGCGGTTTTGGCCTCCGCCAGCGTGGCCTCATCGTTGAAGGAAGGTATTTTAACTGCGTTGCTATAACTTTCCCTCAGATGGGCCAGAATGACCTGCGTGCCGTCGGGGCCCTGCCACCGTAGATGGCAGGGTTGGTCTCCGATACCGCGCCAGACGACGGCGCTGTGCAGTCCGAAGCCGGCCAGCAGCTGGGGCATTTGTCCGATATGCCCGAACGAGTCCGGCAGATATCCCACATCCATACACCGCCCGAAGCGGGCCGCTGTTTTATTACCCAGCAGGAGGTTGCGTATGAGAGCTTCAGGACTGACCAGGAATTCATCGGGCATGCAGTACCATGGCCCCACCAGTATGCGTCCGCTTTCGATATGCTCCCGTAGCTCAGATTCCCGTTCGGGACGAACGGACAGGTAATCCTGCAGCAGTATGGTCTGGCCGTCCAGCATGAAAAATTTATAGTTTTTATCCGATCTGAGGATATGCAGCAGCTTATCGACCATGCTCACGAGGTTGAAGCGGAATTGCTGGAAGGTGCGATACCATTCTCGGTCCCAGTGGGTATGGGAGATAAGATGGACTGTTATCATATTAATTATCGGGAGTTTACATCGCGTCGTCTTGCTTCAGTATATCAGAATGGATCGCAATATGAGCATCATGCAGTTTTGAATGCGAAGCTGCCGGTTCTGAAAAGCTCCATGCAGATGTCCACTACAGCAGGATCGTATAAGATACCCCGGTTCGTGGATATCTCCTCGAGCGCTTTATCGATGCCCATAGCCGACCGGTAGGGGCGGTGGGAGGCCATAGCCTCGATCACATCAGCCACTGCCAGTATTTTTGCCTCAAGAATGATGTCATAATCCTTGAGTTTACCGGGATAGCCTGAGCCGTCCAGTCTCTCGTGATGCTGTAGTATAGCCTGTGCGACAACGCCGGGAAATTCCATGCCGTGGACGATATCGTAGCCATATTGGGGATGGGTTTTTATTAACTCGAATTCAATATAGGTGAGTTTGCCCGGCTTGCTGAGTATATCGGTAGGGATATACATTTTGCCGATGTCGTGGATGACTGACGCCATCCTGATATGTTCAATGTTTGTATCCTCAAGCTTCATTTTCTTTGAAATAGCGGTCGCCAGGTCGGCCACATTTTGCTGGTGTCCTGCTGTGTAAGGATCTCTCAGTTCCACGATCTTTGCCATGGTATTAATGGCATCGCTCAGAGTTTTTCTTAAAGAAGTATGACTCTTAAGAAGATTTTCTTCTGCAAGTTTACGCTCTGTGATATCCGTTTGTGTTCCCACTATGCGCAGAGGTTGACCGTCCGCAGTCCAGGTAATGATCTTGCCGCGGCCCATCATCCAACGGTAGCTCCCGTTTTTACAAAGCATGCGGTGCTCGCTCACGTATTCCGGGGTTTTTCCTGCCAGGTGGTTGACAATTTCAGTGTAAACGCGATCGTAATCATCAGGGTGGAGGCGTTTGTCCCATTCGGCTAGCGAATTACTGAGCTCATTGTCCTTGTAACCGAGCAAGGCCTTGAATTGAGGGGAGAAATATATCTGGTTGGTGCCGGTGTTCCAGTCCCACAATCCGTCTCCTGATCCTTCAATGGCAAATTGCCAGCGGTCCTCGCTCTCGCTAAGTGCTTGTTTCGCCCTCTCGCGTTCAGTAATGTCTACATGCTGAATGACTGCATTGGTGATATTTCCATCCGCTCTGATAATCGGAGAGATTGTTACTTCGAGCAATACGTAGCGTGTTTTCTTCAACTGTACCGATTTAAGCTGCGACGAGTCATATTTCAAAGTGAATTTTGCTATTACTCCCTTTTCGAATACATCTTGCACCAACGGCATGTATCCCTGCTCTTCAACGATGTTATCCTGAAATATGTTGTATTTACCCACCAGTTCTTCATCTGTAACGTTGAAAAGGCCACGGAGAGCCTTGTTCATTTTGATCATAAGGCCGTGACTATCAGAGATCCACATAGCATATGGGCTATGTTCAATAATGCTTTTAAGGAAAGCCTCCGATTGTCTCAGAGCTCTTTCTGTCATCTTGCGTTCCGTGATATCGTCTACGATATGAACGATTCTGGCTATGTTGCCTTTATTATCGAACTGAGGAACAGCCGTAACATTTGCCCGGATCCTTTTTCCCGGCAGATACAGTTCAGCCTCCTTCTGCTTCCCGGATTTCATAAGATCAGTGAGCGGGCAGCCTTCGGGGGGCGTGTCCGAACCGTGCATCAATGCATAGCAGTATTTACCCGTGATCTTGCTTAACGGGAGTTTGAAAAATGCAGTGGTAGACTTGTTGGCCCACTTGATCCGGTGATCATTATCGAGGATCATAACAAGCTGGGGGATCGAGTCGAGGGCAGCATCCAGCATCGTCTGAAAGCTGGAAGGCCCGGATCTGCGGGATGACCGCCCGGAAGCTTTGGCTGTGCTTTTGCCTGTCTTTATCTCACCCATATTGCCAGCCATTATTCACCTCACATCCTGTTCGATTTAAATGCAAACCTCCCATTGCTGAAGATCTCCAGGCATGCTTCCACCACAGCAGGATCGTACAGTTTGCCACTGTTAGATCTAATCTCCTCGAGGGCTTTATTGATGCCCAGAGCGGCGCGGTAGGGACGATCTGCAGCCATGGCTTCAACGACATCTGCCACTACCAGTATCTTTGCTTCCAGGATCATTTCGTCGCCCTTGATCCCATTGGGATAGCCTGATCCGTTCTGCCGTTCATGATGTTGCAGGATGGCCTGTGCGACAGAATAGTGAAAATCCATGTCCTTGACAATATCGTAACCGTACTGGGGATGGGTTTTTATTAAATTGTATTCGATGTCCGACAGTTTTCCCGGCTTGCTGAGTATATCGGAGGGGATATACATTTTTCCGATGTCATGGATGACCGCAGCCATCCTCAGCCGATCGATCTGTATATCGTCCAGCTTCATCTCCCCGGCTATGGCGGTAGCCAGTGCGGCCACATTCTGCTGGTGGCCTGCGGTATAGGGGTCTCGCATCTCCACGATCTTGACCATTGTGTTAATAGCGTCATTCAACGTCTTCTTGACGGATTCATAGCTCTGTAATAGCTTTTCCTCGGCCAGCTTGCGCTCGGTAATGTCACGGCACACGCAGAAGATAAGTTTTTGATCTTCAATAAAGGCTGCGTTAGTGCTGATTTCGACAGCGTAAGTTGTGCCGTCCTTGCGTCGATGTTGAGTCTCAAAATGATCGCCGGTCTCATCGACAGTGCGAATCATTTCAAGCAGCCTTTCTCTGGGGATCTGATATTCCCAATCAGATACGTGGAGTTGACTCATTTCTTCAGGAGAGTATCCAAGCATGGCAGCAAATTGTTTGTTCGACTCATATACCTTGCCGTCCTGGTCGAGTATGACGATGCCGTCTCTGGATTGTTCGACGAGTATACGTCTTCTAAGTGCCTCGTCCGTGAGCGCTTTCTCTAATTTCTTACGCTCGGTGATATCTTTGAACACCGCTAAAATTGATCCGGGATTTCCCTCGTTATCCGGCAGCAGAGAAGAGCTGATATCAAGGTAAAATGGTTGCCCGTCTTTTTTATAGCTGATGATTTCCCAGTTTCTGAGAACTTTGTCCTTTTGCAGTCTAGCCATGTTATCGAGTACACTTTCGTAGTTTCCAGGGGCTACAAAGTCCATGATGTTTCTACCCCTTAGATCCTCAGTTGGATCAAAGCCGAATATTTCCAGAGCCCGCCTGTTGATCGTGATAATGGTTCCATTCATATCCATCAGTCCGATGGCATCCGGTGAGGTCTCAACCAGAGTTCTATACAGGTTCTCGCTTTCCTGAAGTTTTCTCTCCGCCTGCTGGCGGTCGGTTATGTCCTGCCCGGAAGCAAGCAAACCTATAACATTGCCATTAATATCTTTAAGAGTAGTGTCATACCATTCGATAATGCGAATTCTGCCATCCTTTGTGACGATTTCATCGATATTGCCCTCAGTGCGAATAGTATCGATGGCTTTGAGAAAAATGTCCCGTGTTTTAGCCTGATGCTCTTTCGGTAAAAACGTGGCAAACCATTCCTTGCCACTGACTTCATCCAACCTGTAGCCGGATATTTGTTCCAGGTAAGGATTGAAGGTTACGATATGTCCCTTTCTATCCAGCAACAGTATAATAGTCTGTGCTGTATGGATGAGGCTTTCAACGAAGGACTTTTCTCTTTGGAGCTCTTCATTTGCCAGCCTGCGATCTGTGACGTCATGTGCGATGCCCACGAAATAAAGGAAAGAGCCGTCATCGTCAAGCACCCTGTTGCCGCCGGTCGAATGCCAGCGCCAGTCGCCTGAGGCGTGCTTTATGCGGTATTCGAGTTCAGGTATGAATCGGCCTGTTTCCATGAAATCTTTGAGGGCCTGTTCAACTGCAGGGACATCATCGGGATGGATGAAAGATTTGAGAGTCCGACCCAGCATCTCGGGCGGATGGTAGCCCAAGATCCTGTAAGATGCAGGTGATACGAAAAGAAAGTTACCGTCTTTATTCAGGGTAAAGATCATATCAGAGCTGTGGTCGATGATGATTTTGTGTCTCTCCTCACTGACCTTCAGCGCGTCGGTGATCTGAGCCCTGTCCTGTGATATCCGGATGCTTTGCAGCCGCCAGACCAAGCCCACACCGGAGGCTGCGCCGAGCAACAATGCGGAGACTATGATCGTTACCAGCCAGAAAATATGTGTCAGGGGAGCGTATACTTCTGAGGCGTCTATACGTGCCACCATATACCAGGGGGAATCCGGTATATAGCGGATATCTGCAATAACCTTTACACCGCGATAGTCCAGACCCTCTACAATGCCTTCCTCGCCCAGGACTGCTTTAACGGCCGGCACATCGATGCCCGTCAAGGGGATACGCAGCTTAAGCGCTGCATCCTTCTGATACTTGAGTGAATTGAGAAAAAGCACGTCATCGCCATCCTGTCGTACGATCAACGTCTCAGCCGTTGCGCTGTCCGTGGGCCAGCTGCTGATCAATGGATAGAGGTAGCGGTAAGGATCGATCAGCAGGACTACCACTCCCAGTGGGGTGCCGTCGTCCCTTTCCCTGTAAACAGGGATTAATAACTCCATGCGAGGAAGGGAGGTTTTGTCATCGAGCATAAGATCAGAGATGGTTAATTTGCCTGATTGCAACGCACTAGCAGCATTTTGCGAGATATCGTGCGGGACCGGCTCCGAGGTAGCGGGTATAATGATACGTACAGCGCCACTGTTGTCGAGCAGCATGATTTTTTCATATTGGCCGTAATAAAGGTAGTGGTAAAGCCATGATCGCAGCTGCTGCTGAGCGGCCGTATCATCGGGATGCTCTATATAACGCTGCACCAGGCTCGAGAATGCGGGATTCCTGTACAGCATATTGGCATCACCGATCCGCTCCTTCCGCCATTGTATCAGCTCCCCGGCCTTTAGATCCGATATGGCTGAGAGCTGGTTTTCGACCTGTGCCCTGTAATTTTTCTCATAGTTGTTGTAGAAGAGATATCCGGCAATGAGGATTCCAATCGAGAGAAAGATAAATATGAGCAGGAGTGCAAAGGGGGTTGTGGAATATTTTGTCTGTATCCGGTCAGGTGATTTGCGTCGTTTATTCCTGTGGATCAGTATCAGGCTCATTAAGGCACTCAATATCGTTGAGAATATCACGAAGATGACCATTCTTAGGGCAGGATCAGGGTAGGGTGAAATAAAAAGCGCACGCGGTAGGAATATCAGAAGCGCACTGACATTTGCCAGCAGTGACCCGAGCAGGCCGTAATAATAAGTGCAATATAAAATGGGGATAAGAAAAAGAATGCGGTGGGGATCATGTACTGTGTACCAGATATCCCAGCGAATAGTGTCCCAGCCGAAGTAATCAATCAGATCACCGAAATAGTAGATGATCGTGCAGGCAATAAAAAGGGCAAGCAAAATATATAGATGCTTGCCACTGGAGTCAGGCTTTCCCATTTCGCCCTGTACTTCCCTGCAATCTTAATAATCGTCTATATAAAAACTGGAATTCAATGCGATATCCCTACTTTGAAGTTTAACGATACATATTAAAGCTGTCAATTCATGCGACAGTAAAAAAGATGTATGAAGTGTAAATCGCATGGTCATTACCAATTAATAAATTTGACACGAGTAGTCTCTTCGCACTAAAATAACATGTAACTGCATAACAATATCATTATATAGTTATAAAGGACTACAGGGAGACAGATGCGTAATTTAGTGAGGGTTTTAAAATCGTTGTCGGATGAGACCAGGCTACGCATGCTCAATATGTTATTTGAGCGTGAATGTTGTGTGTGCGAGATCATGCAGGTGCTCGATATATCTCAGCCGCGCGCATCGCATCATCTGATTGCGCTATATAACGCCGGTTTGTTGAAGATGAGGCGGCAGGGACTATTTGCTTTGTATTCCATCGACTGGTCAAACATGGAAACCTATGCAGATGAGTTGGTCAGGGCAGTACGCAAAGGACTGGAAGGCAATGAGCAGGCTGCTGCGGACCTGCGCAAACTGGCCACTGCGCAGCGCCTGCTGCCGGACTGTTCGGTCAAAGTTTGATCATGACTTCAAATATCAGGAATTGGAGGCTGTGATGTCCTGTACTGACCAGCAAAGTAAACCGCAGTTATCGGTCCTTGATCGCTTTCTCACGCTCTGGATTTTCCTGGCCATGGCGGTAGGCGTTAGCCTCGGTTACTTCGTACCGGGTGTGGCAGACTTTATATCTGTATTCCAGGTCGGGACGACCTCTATACCCATTGCCCTGGGACTAATCCTGATGATGTACCCGCCGCTGGCAAAGGTCAAATACGAGGAGTTACCGATGGTCTTCAGGGACTGGAAAATCCTCAGCCTGTCGCTGGTGCAAAACTGGCTGATAGGTCCTATTCTGATGTTCGTACTGGCCATTGTTTTCCTGCATGCCTACCCCGATTACATGGTGGGACTGATAATGATGGGACTGGCACGCTGCATCGCCATGGTAATTGTCTGGAACGAGCTTTGCGGCGGGGATAACGAATATGCCGCCGGCCTGGTAGCCTTCAACTCCATTTTCCAGATACTTTTCTATTCTGTTTATGCATACGTTTTCATCACGGTCTTGCCCGGCTGGTTCGGCCTGGAGGGAGCATCCGTAAATATCACCATCTGGCAAATAGCCCAGAGCGTCCTGATATACCTGGGGATACCGTTTTTCGCAGGGATGCTTACAAGGTTTTTCCTGGTGAAAGCCAAAGGGCGCGAGTGGTATGATACCAGGTTTATCCCTAAAATCAGCCCCATCACTCTGGCCGCATTGCTTTTTACCATTGTCGTCATGTTCTCATTGAAAGGCCAGATCATAATCCAATTACCGCTGGACGTGCTTCGCATCGCCCTGCCTCTCCTAATTTATTTCGTGGTCATGTTCCTCGTATCCTTCTATATGGGAAGGAAGATAGGCGCCAGCTACCAGAAGACAGCTACGATCGCGTTCACGGCTGCCAGCAATAATTTCGAACTGGCTATTGCCGTGGCGGTAGCTGTCTTCGGCATCGGGTCCGGGCAGGCGTTTGCTGCCGTAATCGGTCCACTGGTAGAGGTTCCTGTTTTAATAGGTCTGGTAAATGTATCGCTGTATTTTAAACGTAAATTCTTCGATCGGGCTGCGCCCGCTTGAACAGGAAAGTTCCGCATGGCATTGTTCGATAGCCGTTTATCGTGGTAATTAGGAAGGGAAACAAATGGATTTTGTATTGATGTTACTTCAATCAGGATGGGCAACGCTGCTCGATTACTTATCGCTGCACGTGCTTACCTGCCTGATCCCGGCGCTATTCATCGCCGGCGCAATCTCGGTCTTTGTATCACAGGCCTCCGTATTGAAGTACTTCGGGCCGAAGGCTAATAAATTTGTGGCTTACGGAGTTGGCGCTGTATCGGGCACCATCCTGGCGGTCTGCTCTTGCACAGTATTGCCGCTCTTCAGCGGCATCTACATAGCCGGCGCCGGCCTTGGCCCGGCCATCGCCTTCCTCTATTCCGGTCCGGCCATCAATATTCTGGCCATTACTTACTCTGCCAGGCTGTTGGGCTGGGACATCGGCCTGGCGCGTGTGGTCGGCGCCGTGTTCTTCTCGGTCATCATAGGCCTCATCATGGCATATGTTTTCCGTAAGGAGGAAAAAACAAGGAGCGACGGGCGTTTTGATACTCTTGGGGATACGGAGCAGGGCAAACCCTGGTGGCAGGATATTATATTCTTCGCCATCCTGGTGGGCATCCTGCTGGCAGCTTCATCGGGTCAGTGGATTGTACTGGGAGTGCTGTTTGTGGCGCTTGTGATCGTGATGTGGCGCTGGTTTACGTTTGACGAGTTTAAACTATGGATGAAAGAGACCTGGCGTTTCCTGGTATTGATCGTGCCCTGGCTGTTAGTCGGTGTCTTCATTGCCGGCATTCTGAAGGTGATCATACCTCCGGAAGCAGTGGCGGGACTGGTCGGTGGAAACACCTTACTGGGCAACTTCGTTGCATCGCTCTTTGGGGCCCTGATGTACTTTGCCACCCTGACCGAAGTGCCTATAGTCAAGGCCTTCCTGGATATGGGCATGGGCAAGGGACCTGCGCTGGCGCTGCTGCTGGCCGGGCCCGCCCTGTCGCTGCCCAGCATGCTGGCGCTGGGAAAGATCATGGGCTGGAAGAAGACAATGACCTATATATTGCTGGTCGTCGTTATGGCGACTGCTACCGGCTATATATTCGGACTGATCGTTCAATAATACGGAGGAAAATAAGATGGACATTAAAATACTGGGCCCGGGATGTGCCAAATGCCAGAGTCTGGAAAAGATAGTGAAGGACGTTGTAGCCACCCTTAACCTGGATATCAAGGTCGAGGAGATCAAAGACATGAAGCAGATCATGCAGTACCCCATACTGATGACTCCCGGCCTGGTGATCAACGGCAAGGTGGTCATGAGTGGCAAAGTGCCCACCAAAGCTGAGATCGAGCGTTATATTATGAATACCCTTGATGCCGAAGATAAAACTGAATAATTTAAGGAGAGGCAACGCAGGGCAGATATACAGGTGTCTGCCTGGTCTTCACACAAAATTCACATGAATACTTTACACTAGTATTTTAATACAAGAAAGAACGAATGATCCGACCGTTTATTCATACAAGGAGGAACACAGTCTAACATGGTGAATTCTATTAAGCTTTCAGTCGTGTCTATGTTGCTCGTGGGAACAATCCTGCTGGCTGGCTGTTCGGTTTCGCCATCAAAGCCCGCAACACCAGCAGTTGAAACATCGGCTCAGACGGTTGATCAACCTTCCGCTCCCTCATCCTCACAACTTCCTTCTGAGCACAACGCGGTGTCAGAGCAGGGAGCATCAGATAATATTACTTCTGTCGCGGAGGAACCACAGTCTTCGCCACCCAACCGGGTCGACGTCATATATTTTCATGTTAACCAGCGTTGTGTGACCTGCCTGTGTTTTGAACAGCGCATCAACCATGTGGTTGAAGCCGATTTCAGCGATGCTATAAGCAGCGGAAAAATGACCTACAGGGT
>JAQTLG010000008.1 GCA_028715025.1 Dehalococcoidia bacterium
GCCCGGAGCGCGCGAGAACGTAGAGGTGGCCATCGAAGAAAAGGTGCCCGTCCTCAACTATGCGCTGGGCAAGCCGTGGTTTATCGACCGTGTACATGCTTACGGCGGCAAGGTCATGGGCACCACAGCCACGGTCAGGCACGCTGTCAGGGCGGAACAGCTCGGATGTGACGCCGTCATCGTTACAGGGCATGAGGCTGCTGGCCACGGCACCTCTGCCACATCTCTCGTCCTCATCCCGATGGTCGCCGCACAGGTAAAAATACCGCTGGTGGCCGCCGGCGGTTTCTTCAACGGCCGGGGACTGGCTGCGGCTCTGGCACTGGGAGCGGACGGTATATCCATGGGCACGAGGTTCTCACTGACCAAAGAGAGCCTGGTACACGACAATTTCAAGCAGCTCTGCCTCAAAGCTACGGAACAGGATACGCTTTATAGCAACGCCTTCGACGGCATGCCCGGCCGTGTGCTCAAGACCAGGGCGGCAGAACGAATGATGAAGAGCGGCATACAGTTCTCCGAAGCCTTCCAGGGCGCCGGCGAGATACGGAAAATGCTGGGGCTGTCTTACTGGAAGTTCATCGGGCTGAGCCTGCAGATGTGGCGGGCCGACGAGGGTTCCCCCATCTGGTCGCAGGCCCGCCAGGCCGTCGGTATGAGAAGGCATCTAAGGGCCATCAACGACGGTGATGTCGATGAGGGCATACTCTTCGCAGGGCAAGATTGCGGCGGGATAGACGACCTGCCGGGTGTGCAAGAGCTGGTAGACCGCATTATGTCCGAGGCGGAAGCGGCCTGCGATTCCCTGCAGCAAAAACGTCGCTGATTACGCCGGCGGAGAGGCTTACACATGAACTTATTGGACGTCTTGCTTTACAGGGGCCAGCATACATGCCCGTGGTGGTGTTGCTTCACCTTCGATAATCCTCTGCGGCGGCGTCTGCAAAATCCGGACCTGATACTGAAGGGGCTGGTGCAGCAGGGGCAGACCGCTCTGGATATCGGCTGCGGAATGGGCTATTTCTCACTTGCCCTGGCAAAGCACGCAGGCCCCTCGGGAAGGGTCATCTGCGTCGATATGCAGGATAAGATGCTTGAAGCGGCAAAGCGAAGAGCTGAGCGCGCCGGTCTAAGCACAACTATGCAGTTTCACAAATGTACGTCGAACAGCCTGGGGCTGAATATATACGCCGATTTCGCCCTGGCCTTCTGGATGGTACACGAGGTCGGCGATCAGGGTAAATTCATTGATGAGGTGCGCGCCCTGCTTAAACCCGGCGGCACATTCCTATTAGCCGAGCCAAGGTTGCACGTGACGGAAGCGGCTTTTAATAAGACGGTCTCCACGGCTGAAGCATGTGGTTTTGAAGTCGTGAGCAGACCTGCAATAGCAATGAGCAGGGCGGTGCTGCTAAGGAAATCCTGACGAAGGTCACTCCCGCGCGGACGACGAAAGACCGGCAAAACGCCTGATCCGCCTGCCCGCATCGACTTTAATGGGTGAGCCGTGTCCAAAACATGCCGATTCAAATTCATGCCCCGCCAGCTTTTTAACCGAACGCCTTAGCTGCTCCACATCGACTGTGAACGGGATCGAGGGCCACTTCAGGCCGAAACGCTGCGCCAGCAAGTCGCCGGTAAAGACGACTCCGTTGCGCCTGAGGAGGATGCAGATGCTGCCGGGCGTATGCCCCGGCGCATGCAGTATGCGTATCCCCCCCGCCAGGGGTAGTTCGTCGCCGTCAGCCACCTCGATATCGACTTTGACCGGACGCGTGGCAAGCAAATGCTGAAAAGGACGCGCCGCGCGGCTCAGCCATCGCGGGCGAGACGGCCCCGGCTGGGGCAGCCTTCCGTCTATATAGGCCGCATCCGCCGCGTGGGCGATGACCCTGGCCCCGGTGATCTCCAGCAGCCCTGCCAGCCCGCCGGTATGGTCGGTATGATGATGTGTGATAATGATTGACGCGATGCGGGAAGCGGAGTAACCCAGATCGCGCACCCTTTCAACAATCAGCAGCTCCTTACCTTTAAATCCAGCGTCGACCAGAGCAAGCTCACCGCCCGCGTCGATCAGGTATACATTGGAACCCAGGTCGGCCTGGTCCCACCACCGGCTGAGCTGGAAAATTCCGGGGATCACTTCCTGCATATGTTCTTAATTTTACACCGGTACAACATATTTGGTGACATGGTAATAATGTGATATGGTTAAGCAGAGCCAACTGGAGGAAACCACTATGACAATTGAGGAACTGCGCCAGCGTGTAGACGAGTGTTTCGATCGCGAGGAGTTCCTCAGCGCCCTGGAGTGCTCGGTGGAGCTGATTAGCCAGCACGCCAAAGAAGTGAGTTTCGACGATATTTTTAAAAAGGGGCTCTGCCACTTCAAGCTTGAGGAGGATGCCGAGGCCATAGGCTGCTTCAACAGGGCGCTGGAGAAAGACCCGGATAACGTTATGGCACTGACCAACAAGGGCATCTGCCTTTTCAACCTCGAGAAGACTGCAGAGGCTTTCCATGTTTTCAACAGGGCAATTAAAATCAATCCAAACGTCTTCCCGCCCTGGCATTACATGGGCATGTACCACCTGAGAAATTACATAGAAAAGGGCGACCTCTCGTCCCTGGAGAAAATGGTGAACTGCTATCGCCAGGTGGTGTGCATGGCGCCCGACTTCGGGGAATTCATTATCCACGATCCCGTTAATAAAGCCGACTACCCGATCCTGAAGTTTCTGCTGCTGCACCAGGACGTTCAGGAACTGCCGGTCGATATATTGACGTCCGTCTGAGCAACGGCCTTTCCCTTTTCCCTCCAGTTTATTTAGAATAGCCTCATGTCCGCAGCGATACAGGCGCCGATTATAGCTTTCGCCGGCAAAGGCGGGGTGGGAAAGACCACCTGCGCGGCCGCCACGGCCCTGCATTTTGCATCTCACGGACGCAAGACCCTCGCCATCTCCACCGATGCCACGCCTTCACTTTCGCACATCTTCCAGTCGACGCCCGCGGAGACACCGGCCCGAGCTGGAGACAGCCTTTACTTCCTGGAGATCGGCACTGTCCAGGCCAGGCAGATGTGGGAGAAAAAGTTCGGCCGCGATGTTTATCAGGTGTTCTCTTCATTCGTGGAGATAGACTATGCTGATTATGTGGATTTCATGGCTTCCGTGCTGCCGGGGCTGGCCGAGGAATTTATAGTCGATTACATCCGCGAACTTTCATGCGGCAGTGAATGGGACGCAGTCGTGTGGGATACTGCGCCACTGGGACAGACCATGGCGCTGCTGCAGACCCCCGCTCTGCTCACACGGCACCTCCGGCTGGCGCCGCGCATCTATACTAAAATCAAAGCGGGGGAAGGCACCAGGGAGACGATACTGGATATAATTCGGCGCTGGGAGGAGCTGTCGGCCGCTGATGTGGCATTTTTACGTAACGGGGTGGAATTCAATATAGTAACTATCCCGGAAGCCCTGGCGGTCAACCAGCTGGATGAAATACTCGGTGATCTGGATAAATATGATCTCAAGGTCAGGCGGCTGATCATCAACAATGTTGTTCAGCTATCGGACTCGGATTTCTTACGCCGAAAAGCCGACCAGCAGCAAATATACATAAAGCAGCTGCATAACAAATTCAAGCGGTTTCAGATAGCTCAGGTACCCCTCTTCCCGCACGAGATAAAAGGGCGTGAGACCCTGCTTAAAGTCGCGGACGCGCTCTACTAATCGATCCTTTTGAAGAACTTACCCTTGGTGCCGCACACCGGGCAGGTTTCCGGGGCTTCCCTCTCCTGAGTATAGCCGCACACAGGGCAGACGTAATAGGGATAAGTATCTTTACTTTTGCCCAGGTTATCCAGCAGGTCTTTATACAGCCGTGCATGCACCTGCTCTACAGCATTGGCGCTCTCGAAGGACATCAGCGCGTCCTTATTGCCCTCGGCCTTGGCATCCTCGATCATGGCAGGGTACATCTTGGTGTATTCGTGGGTTTCACCGTTGACGGCCTCCTGCAGGTTCTCCCTGGTGGACTTGATTACCTTTAAAGCATTAAGGTGTTTTATGGCATGCACCGTCTCTGCTTCAGCGGCAGCGCGGAATAATTTGGCAACCTGAGCGAATCCTTCCTTGTCCGCAGCCGCGGCAAACGCCAGGTACTTGCGGTTGGCCTGAGACTCTCCTGCAAATGCTGCTTTGAGGTCCTCTTCCGACTTCGACATAATAGTATCCTCCTTCAACCTGAATTCTCCTCCCAGATTACTACTTGTCGTTTCACTCGGTTACGACTTTTGTCACACTATCGCCGTCAAATCGCCAGGGCGAAGTTAAGGTATAGCTGGGCAGCCTGCACCACCTGGCTGAAAACGACAGATTCTTCAGGTGTATGTGCAGTCTCGAGCCGGCCGGGGCCCAGTATGATCGGATCAACGCCTGCCCCCCACAGGACGTTGCCGTCCGAGTGGCTGCGGAAATCCTGCGTTTCCCAGGGGACCTTCATCCCCTTGCAAACCTCGCGCAGCCTGCGCACCAGCGGCCGGTCCTGCGATATGCGGTAACCCGATTGTGTATTCTCAAATCTGATATAGGCATCGAGCGAGGGTATGACCTTGCCGGCATCCTCGACAAGATGTTCCAGGTCGGCCTTGAGCACGTCCATGCGCGAATCGGGAGGCAGGTGTAGATCCAGCCAGGCCTCACAGGTATCAGGCACCACGAATCCGCCGGGAAAGCCCGAAAGCTGCCTGATGTTATAGACCAGCCCGCTGGAGACTGTTGTGGTATATCCGGTGACCTGCAGCAACAGCTTGAGCATATTCTCAATAGCATTCTGCCCCAGTTCGGGCATGGAGGAATGCGCCTTTTTACCGCGTGTGCGTAAAAGCACTTCCAGATATCCATAATGGCCCAGGCAGGGCATCATGTTGGTCGGCTCCGCCACCACTGCCCAGGGGAAACGGTACTCGCGCACCAGAGTTTTGGCGCCGTCGCTCTCCTCCTCTTCGCCCACCACCAGCGCCATGCCCACAGAGGGGAACCTGCCTTTTTTATCCGCCAGCACTGTAAAGGCTTCGATCATGGCTGCACAGCCGGCCTTCATGTCCGAGCTTCCCAGGCCGCAGACCTTCTCATCCTCCTCATAGAATCCGAAGTCATCGAGATCATGCGCCGTTACGGTGTCCAGATGACCCACGAAACACAGGTCTACCTCGTCGGTCTTGGGCGGCAATACTACGAGGTTGTACCGATTTTCATCCACCGCCTGTCTCTTGACATTAAGCCCTCTCGATCTCAGGTACTCTTCGCAGAACAGCAGTATCTCCTCTTCCTTACCTGACGGACTGTATATGTCCACCAGGTCCTGCAGGAGCTTTTTCAGTCGATCCGGCTTTATCTCAGCCGCTGCGCCTGTGCTCGGTGCCATTTCTTTTTCCCCTCAGGCTGCGTTTTTTCTCCTTCTGCAGTTCCGTTGCCGCAGGATTATACGTCATATAGATATGCTGCTGCGGATTGCCGAAGCCTTTGGCGCGGAAGAAATGCAGGGCAGGCAGATTATCAGCTTCCGTATCTATCATAAAGATACGCACGCCGGCCTCTATCATTTTGTCCTCGAATTTATTGAAAAGGCGGCTGGCCACTCCCATCCTCTGGTACTCCGGAGATACCACCAGCCACACAAGATAACCGTATTTCCAGGCCGATTTCTTCTTGGTGACCACATTGCCCAGGGCAAAGCCCACGATCTGCCACCCAAGCGCCGCCACAAGGCAGTACTCGGTATCCTCATTGAACATAGAGATTACCTCGAACTCGTCCCAGGTACGATAGAGCGTGGGCGTCTTATCGGCTGTAAAAACCTGCTCGCCCAGGTGAAAAACTTCCGGGATGTCGTCAACTCCCATCTCCCTGATCTCGATATCTATCTTTTTCCTGCCGCCGTTCTCCTCTTGATCAGGTAATGGGACAGGGAAGGGCTTCTCGTCCTTGCCACGCTGCCCGTCAGCGCCATTGGTACTCATACAGCTTTCCTGTGAATCGTAAATCGTATATGCAAGATAAACCACGCTATAAATGCATTTTAAAACTGATAGCCCAGAGAGCGCGCCTTGTCATAACACTTTTTGGCTTCGGTGGTGCGCTGGAGCGTCTCAAGCGTCAGCCCCTTGCTGTACCACAGCGCCGGATTATTGACATCAAGGGCCAGCGCCCGGTCAAAGGCCACAATAGCCTCGTCGTACCGCTTCAGCTCATGCAGGGCTTTAGCCTTATAACCCCAGGGAAACGAGTTCGTAGAATCCAGCGAGATGGATTTATCGGTGGACTTCAGCACGTCTTCGTAGAGATGGCTTTTCATCTGGGCGTAGGTCAGCCTGTCCCACAACTCTACATCGGCAGAGTCAAGCGAGGCAGCCCTGGCATAACACGGAACAGCCTCCTGATACTTGTCCTGGGCCTGGTATACCTGCCCTTTGCTCTCCCAGTAGACAGCGTTGTTGCCGTTGAGAGAAATAGCCTTATCCACGCTTTCCAGCGCCTTATCATACTGGCTCAAGTTTAAGCAGGAGAGACCCCGGTAATTCCAGGCATCAGCGAAATTGGGGTCGAGTTCAATAGCCCGGTCATAGCTGATAACGGCCTGCTCGAAGTTTTTCATGGCATCCAGGGCCAGCCCTTTATTGAAGTGGACCGCCGGATTGGACGGGTCCTTCTCCAGCGCACGGTCGAAATTGAGCAACGCCTTCTCAAACGCCCCCTTGTTATACAGGTCAATGCCCGCTTCATTAAAGGCAATAGCCTCCGGATTGCTCTTGTATCCCTGGCTGCCCGTCTGGCAGGCCGCCAGAGGCAACACCAGCAGCATAAGCACCAGCGCCGCCATATGATAAAAAGTTGATTTACAGGCGATTATTTTCTCTTTCATTAAAATTCCTTTATAGCTATATTATAGACCACATTCAGTCAGGTTTTATCACGGAATTGTAGCACCGGACCTCCGGCAAGTAAATTATCTCAGGCTGATTAATTCACCTGATTTAATGGTACTAAATAGTTATTGACACACAGTTACGTGTAAGGTAACATTGTCCGCGAACGTAAAAAGGTGTAGGTTGATATGATATATAGAATTATCGCAACAATTCTCGCCCTTGCATTGATAACTCTGACTGCTGCGCCGTCCCTGGCGCAGGGCCTGTTACCTGATGGAGAAGAGGGAGGGGTGATCGGCGGTGGTGGAGTGGTCACTCCGACCATACCCCTGCTGGTCACGACCCAGAGTGCCACAAGCATAACAGGGACATCAGCCAATCTCAACGGGTATCTCCAATCGATGGGGCCCTACGGTGTCGTCGATGTATGGTTCGAGACTGAAGGCGGTGCAGAGATCTCGCACCAGTCCATGAGCTCACCGGGATTCTTCACAGCCTATCTGGGGCAGCTTGAGCCGGGTACGGTCTACAGGTACAGGGCAGTGGCCATGGCCCCCCTTCTGGGAGGGCAGAAGAGCCAGGGCTCGTTCGTAAGTTTCACGACTCAGCATACCGTGCCGCAGGCGCCGATAGAGGTCTCGACTTCTTCAGCATCCGATATAACGTCCGGTTCAGCAGTGTTACGCGGATACCTGTCAAGCATGGGGCCGTACGACAGCGTGACCGTATGGTTCCAGTGGGGCAACTCGACGGGTTACGGCAGCACCACCGTTCAGCAGACCGTATATGCGCCGGGGCCTTTCAGCATGCAGATATCCGGCCTCAACCCCAACAGCATGTATTATTTCCGAGCCGCCGCCAAGCCAAACCTGGTTGGCGTATCGGCAGTCTATGGCAGCTCTCAAAGCTTCAGCACCCCCGGTGCGGCCAGCCTGGCAGTCAACACCGGCTCTGTATCCGGTGTTACCAGCAGTTCCGCCACACTGGTGGGCTATCTCGAGTCACTGGGAGGATACCGCAATGCCTATGTCTGGTTCGAATGGGGTCCGACGACCGCTTACGGGCAGACCACATCTATGCAGACTATGTATTCACCCGGCACATTCAATTTCACCATCCAGGGGCTCAATCCCGGCACCATTTATCATTATCGCGCGCTGGCAATACCCACGACGGCGGGCGGCATGACCGTCCACGGATTCGACAGCATGTTTACAACCACGGCTGCTCCGGGGGTCAAGGTCAGCACCAGTACCGCCACCAACGTCACTGCACAATCCGCCATACTGAATGGCTATCTGACCGCCACGGGAATGAGCAGTTACACATACGTATGGTTCGAGTACGGTACCGATACCACTTTCGGAAATACGACTCCGCACCAGACCATGAGCATGCCGGGCAGCTTCAGCAACAGCATCGTTCAATTACAGCCCGGGCTGACCTACTATTACCGGGCCGCCGCATTCTCCAACGGGTATAACGTTTACGGGCAGTACAGCACATTCCAGACCACACCTTCATCGCCCGTGTCCCTGACGACCGGCGCAGCCAGCGGTCTCAGCACGACGGGCGCCACGCTGAACGCTTACGTTAATTCGCTGGGAGGGCAGCGCTCGGTGCGGGTGTATTTCAATTTCGGCACGAGCGTGGATTTCGGCAATGTTACTGCGGCGCAAACCGTGACCTCACCGGGCACAGTCTCCTATCAGGTAATGGGGCTGGCCCCGGGCACAACCTACTATTTCCAGTCGGTCGCCCAAACGCCAGATAATCTCAAGGTTTACGGCTCCACCGAGATATTCAGCACCGTATCCAACTCCACCCTGGCTGTGGCCACCTACCCCGCTACTTCTATTACAGCTTCAAGCGCCATCCTCAACGGATACCTGCAGGATATCGGAAACACCTCGACGGCCCAGGTCTGGTTTGAATACGGCATCACAGCGGATTTCGGCAATACCACCAGTATGCAGACGCTGAACCAGAGCAGCTCTTTCAGCTCGGTCGTTACGGGCCTGGCGCAGGGCAGGACATATTATTACCGCGCCGTGGCGCTCAACCCGACCGGCGGCGGGCGCTCGGTAAACGGGGCTGTAAGCTCGTTCGTTACGCCGGGCAGCGGGCCAACACCTCCTCCTGCTCCAGGAGTACCAATCTTCATCTGGCTCATCATAGCCGGCTTTGTTATCGTCATCATCATCGTCATCATTCTGCTGACCAGCCGCCGCTAAGTTATATTCTGAAGTATTCAGACCCGGCGCAAACTAAATTGCGCCGGGTCTTTTTTTACCGGAACATCACCCGCAAAGATTACCGTACACGCACAGGCGATGATATAATAGTAAAACTTATAACAGCAGGATACTCGGAAAATGGGAAAGATATTCTTTATAGATGTGACCAACCGGGACGGCGTGCAGACCGCCAGGCTGAGCCTGTCCAAGCTGCAGAAGACCATGATCAACATGTACCTGAACGATTTCGGGGTCTTCCAGTCGGAGTTCGGCTTTCCGACGACCAAACATGAGACCAACTACCTGCGCGCCAACCTCGAGTTGGCCGCCATGGGCGTGCTGAGGCCCATCCGGCTCAGCGGGTGGATCAGGGCAACCACTGAGGATGTTGAAAAGACTTTCGATATGGTACCTGAGATCGAGTATCTGAACCTGTCGATCTCGACTTCCCAGCAAATGATCCAGGGCAAATTCAAGGGCCGTAAATCCCGTGTGGACGTTCTGGAGCAGATGGCCGAAGCGGTCCAAATGGCCAAAAAGCTGGGCGCCAAGGTGATAGGCGTCAATGCCGAGGACGCATCGCGTACCGACATCGATTTCCTGATCGAGTTTGCCGCAGAGGCCAAAGCGGCGGGTGGCGACAGGTTCCGCTACTGCGATACGCTCGGATACGATGACCCGTTTTCCATTTACGATAGCATCACAAAAATAGCCGATGCAACCGCTATGCCGGTGGAGATACACTGCCACGGCGACCTGGGTATGGCGGTTGCCAACTCCATCGCCGGGGCCAAAGCTGCCGTTGATGCGGGCCAGGACGCTTATATAAACACGACCCTCAATGGCATAGGAGAGCGCGCCGGCAACGCGGACCTGCTCTCCTGTATCCTCGCCCTGCTCAAGTCCAAGGGTTTTGCTAATAAATACAAACTGGGCAGGCCCATAAAGCTCAACCGCGCTTACAAACTGGCAAAGTACGCAAGCCTGGCCTTCGGCGTACCTATCCCGATCAGCCAGCCGGGAGTAGGAGAAAATGCGTTCGCCCACGCCTCGGGGATCCATGCCGACGGCGTGCTTAAGGACCCCGAGAACTATGAGCTTTATAATTTCGAAGAGCTCGGCAGGGGTGAGCCCGAACTGGTCGAGACCGGACGCATGATCTGCTCGGGTGAATATACAGGCATCTCCGGTTTCAGCCACATCATGGGCAAGATGGAGGTCTCATTTGCTAACGCCAGCGAGGCCCGCAAGATTCTCGAGCTCGTGCGCTATGCCAACGTCGAGGCGCAGGTCCCGCTCACAAAGGACGAACTGCATTTCATTGCCAAATACCCCGCGATCATCAAACAGCTTTTGACGCTAATACCACTGGAGTAGCCTCCCCATCAGTCCATCAAAAATTTAATCCCCGCCACGCCGTGGTTCCTGTATACCCGTGCTTAATAATTTGCTAACAATCTTCTGTTAGTTTTCATTACGGTGGCACAGCCATAATAATTGATTTATAGTATTTGCAGGTACTCATATGAGCGGCAAAAAAATTCTCGTCGTTGACGATGACGTCAAGACAGTTGCCCTGGTCAAGATGTATCTGGAGAGGGACGGCCATTCGGTACTGACAGCTTTCAATGGTCCTGCGGCGTTGCGCATATTCAGGGAGCAGCAACCGCACCTTGTCCTGCTGGATGTCATGCTGCCCGGCCTTGACGGCGTCGAGATATGCCGCATACTGAGGGCGGAATCCGATGTACCGATCATCATGCTGACTGCGAGAACGCGCGACGAAGATAAGATGACCGGCCTGGATACCGGGGCAGACGACTATGTAACCAAGCCGTTCAGCCCTGGAGAGCTGGCTGCCAGGGTGCGCGCCGTCTTCAGGAGGCTGCCGACAGAACGGGGTCCGGCCGAAATAAAGTACGGCAGTTTTTACCTGAATTTCCCTAAAAGAGAAGTGCTCCTGAACGAGAAGAAACTCAGCCTGACATCGGTCGAATTTAAGATACTGGCCGCCTTCCTGCGCGAGCCCGGCCGGGTATTCGACCGTGTTGAAATCATAGATAAGGCTTTCGGGTATGACTTCGAGAGCTTTGATCGTGCCATCGACGTTCATATTCATAACCTGCGCCGAAAAATCGAGCCCGACCCAAAACGACCCAGATATATCAAGACAGTTTACGGGGCGGGATACAAATTATCAGAGGAGTGACTTGAAGAACAGCCTGCAATTCCGCTTACTGGTTGCTTTTACGGGCGTCATCCTGCTGACCATAGGCGCCGTGTTTTTCATGACATGGAGGGCCACAGTAGATCAGATTCAGGAATTGAGTTATCGTGTCGAGCGGATGGTCATAGACCGCATACAATCCCAGGTCACGGAATATTACCTGGAAAACAACAGCTGGGAGGGTGTGCAGCCGCTGGTCTCAAAAATCGGGGAGCAGTTCCGCCACCGGGTTATACTGGCGGATGCAGAAGGCAAGATAATAGCCGATTCATCGTCAGAGGCGTCCGACGAAAAATTGAACCTTGATAACTTTTCCAGCAAAACGTTGACTTCCTCACTGGAGCACCGGAATCCCGAGCCGGTCGGCCCCCCGACATCCCTGCCTCAGATCTCCATGCTTTTCGGACCGCGTGTGCCGCCCCCGGCTGATTCAGCGGAACCTGCCACAGTCGCCCATGGTAAATGACAAACGATTGGATTTTTATTTATACTACCGTTAAATCAGTCTGAGATCGGGCTGGCGGCGCTTCAGCTTATATACAGCCAGCTGGGCAGCTACTTCTTGATCGGGGCATTTCTGGCGGTGATCGTCGCTTTCCTGATCACCCTTTTCCTGTCGCGCCGTATCCTGTCACCCGTCAAAGAGCTGCGGTCGGCGGCACAGCGCCTGGGAAAGGGCGATTTTTCACAGCGTGTTGACATCAGCGACAAAAGCGAAATAGGCGAACTGGCCTCCACTTTTAACTCCATGGCCGATAACCTGCAGCGCGACGAGCAGTTGCGGCAACACATGGTGTCGGATATCGCCCATGAACTGAGAAGTCCGCTCACCAATGTCAGGGGCTACCTCGAAGCAATAAACGACGGTGTTATGCAGCCGGATAAAGAAACCATATCCTCAATATACGGCGAGACCATCCTGCTTTCCCGGCTGATAAACGACCTGCAGGAGCTGAGCCTGGCCGAGGCCGGCGAGCTGAAGCTCTCCCTGCAGCCCGAGGACGTGTCAGAACTGGTGCGACTATCTGTAAACGCCATACAGGCCAAGGCTTCCGAAAAGGATATAAACCTGTCTCATGATATCCCTGCAGACCTCCCTCGCGTAAATATCGATTTTCTGCGCATCAAACAGGTGCTGCTCAACCTTCTGGAGAACGCTCTGGCCCATACACCCGGGGGCGGCCAGATAAATATCACGGCAAAACCGGACCACGGATTCGTCGAGATCAGTGTATCGGACAGCGGCGAAGGCATCCCGGCAAATGAGATAAACAATATCTTCGAGCGCTTTCACCGCGTCGACAAATCCAGGTCGAGGTCGACCGGCGGCAGCGGACTGGGTTTGACCATCTCCAGATATATCATTGAGGAACACCAGGGTAAAATATGGGCCCGCAGCGAACTGGGCAAAGGCAGTTGCTTCAGCTTCACGCTGCCGGTGGCACATTAAGCATTTCAGCGGATATATCGGGCTTAATTCTCAGCATTGAACGCGCCTGATCTAAATAAAATCTTAACATTTCGTTGGTACAGTTTATAAGTTGAAATCAAGAATTTGGTTTATAAATAATTAGCGTGTAAAATCTTACAGATATGCTCAGCTCCCCAAAGAAATTCCTGCTCACATTACTGACCAGCGTCACTCTGCTTGCGATATCAGGTTGTAGCGCAGCATCCAGCGCCGGCACAGCAACAACCATCAGCCGGCAGGTACCTGTTACGCGCGGCGACCTGGTGATGAGTGTTTCGGTGGATGGCAACCTCGAGATGACCGACTACTATAATCTCAGGTTTGCTTCAACCGGCGAAGTTAAGAAGGTGCTGGTCGAGGAGGGAGACCAGGTCAAACAGGGGCAATTGCTGGCATACCTGGATGACACAACTGCGCAACTGGACGTGAAAGCGGCCAATAACGCCGTTCAGTCTTCTCTCAGCACGATGTACGAAACCGTCCCCCGTCTACCCCAATTTCCAACAAGTTACTATAATGCCAGTAGTGTAACTACGACAACCACATCACCGTTGACAACAACACAAGTTATGTACTTGGACGGTGAAACTATACCTCCAGCACCTCCTGCAATAGTGACTACAATAACCGGAAATAATCCGGGCACAGTGACGACTACGATAACTACTACTACCGTGACGACGACCCCAGGTCCCTATGTAGTAGTGACACCCGGACCCACTACAATACCCACAATAATTCCACCAGGAACAACAACTATAGGTGCCATACCTACCACAATAGTGACGACGCAAATACAAACTCAAAAGACATCAACCACGACCACTTGGGCAGCACCAGAAGGAGTTCACAACGATATCAGTTACCAGATGTATTACCCCAACGCCACTATACTGTCATCCTACCTATGGGCACAGGAAGAGGTAGCCGGGGCGTATGGCCTGTTTCAAAACGATGACTTCATCTCTGCGGCATCCGAGCTATATGTAGCATCGGCCGACCTGGAAGCCTGCATAAAGATACTGGAGGACGCCATCACCAATCCCGAGTCCGGCCTGGGCAATACAGCG